>JBFLZU010000083.1:13518-40338 GCA_040756155.1 Nitrospirota bacterium
CCATCCATATACGGTCTCAGTGCCTCTGGTATTATAACACTTCCATCTTCTTGTTGAAAGTTTTCTAATATAGCAACCACTGTTCTACCTACGGCAAGCCCTGAACCGTTTAATGTATGGACGAGCTCGGTTCCCTTCCTGCCTTTTCTCTTATACCTGATGTTTGCTCTTCGTGCCTGAAAGTCCTCAAAGTTACTGCAGGACGAAATCTCACAAAATCTTTGCTGCCCTGGAAGCCATACCTCTATATCATATGTTTTTGCAGATGCAAATCCGAGATCCCCTGTGCAGAGTACTACCACTCTATAAGGGATATTTAATCTTTTTAAAACCTCTTCAGCATCAGAAAGTAACCGCTCTAATTCGCCGTATGAATCCTCTGGTTTAACAAACTTCACGAGTTCTACTTTGTTGAACTGATGCTGGCGAATGAGTCCTCTTGTATCCTTCCCGTAAGAGCCCGCTTCTCTCCTGAAGCAGAGAGTATAAGAGACAAAGTTAATAGGAAGCTCTCCCTCTGCAAGTATCTCATTCCTGAAGATGTTTGTAACAGAAACCTCTGCCGTGGGGATGAGATAATAGCTATCTCTCTCTACCTTATAGAGTTCATCCTCAAATTTTGGCAACTGCCCTGTGCCTATCATGCTCTCTCTATTAACAAGCACCGGTGGAAAGACCTCAACATAACCGTGCTCTTTTATATGTAAATCCATCATAAAGTTAATCAATGCCCTTTCGAGTCTTGCTCCTATCCCCTTATACAGCGTAAATCTCGTCCCTGCTATCTTTGCGCCCCTCTCAAAATCAAGAATTCCGAGTGTATTGCCTATATCCCAATGGTTTTTGGGGGTAAATGGAAAATCCCTGGGATTTCCCCATCTCTTTATCTCTGCATTATCTGCATCTGTTGTGCCAATCGGAACAGAGGGGTGAGGGATATTAGGAATCACAAGGAGTATCTCCTTAAGCACTTCTTCCTTCCTCTTTACTTCTTCATCCAGTCTTTTGATCTCATCTAAAAGCATCTTCATCTTACCGAGCATATCCTCACTGAGCACAGCCTCGACTGCTTCCTCTTTTCCTCTTCCCCCTCTAATTTCCTCGCTAACATCCTCTCTAATCTTCTCTGATATGACCTTTCTTTTCTGTTTTAGAGCCTCAACCGTTAAGAGCAGCTTACGCCTTTCTGCATCCACCCTGAGAAATTCATCAAGGGTCAACTCATAGCCTCTGTTCTTTAGTGCCTGATTCACAAGTGGGATATTTTCTCTTATAAATCTAACATCTAACATAATACCTTACTTTTTCTGTCTCCTGCTCGGACTGTGAAATGGCAAGTTGCTTTTGTTGATTCGGCTCTGTATTGCCGCTATCTTTATATCGATCGCATCCTTGTTCTCATATCGCTCCCTCGTTTCCCTGAGTATCTGTAAAGCCTCCTTGAGTTTCCCCTCCCCTACTAAACACTCCGCTATGCCTAAACGTGACTCTGTCCAGAGTTCAGTATCGGGATTTTCACTCAGTAATCTGTTAAACACTTCTCTGCCTTTGGCATATTCCCCGAGGGCATGATAAGAACTGCCAAGCAGATAAAGAGCCATTTCTGCATTTTCTCCCTTTGGATAGCGTTCTAAGAATTGGCTCCACTCCTCAGCAGCCCTTTTATAGTCTCCTTTTTTCATATAACAGTCAGCAATCCTGTATTTAGCCTGCTGATGGAGCGCTCTATTGGAATAGCTCTCTATAACTCTCTGATATTCTACTATAGCCCGTGAATAGTCCTCGTATTCCTTCTCATATATTCCTGCAATATAAAACTGTGCTTCAGGGGCCCTCTCTCCTTGAGGGTATAACCTAACCAGTTTTTTGAAGTTAACCAGTGCCTTCTCGACGTCTTTAAGGTGAAGCATGTAGGCTGTCCCGATCCAGAAGAGTGCTTCTTCGCTCCATTTCGATGAGGGGTCTTTCTCGACTACCTTCCTATATTCTATAACAGCACCAGCGTAGTCGCCTCGTTGCCACTTTCTCTCTGCCTCTTCTACATAACCCTTGACTGGATTGGAACAGGAAAGGATTTGTGTAAGCAAAAAGATGATTATCCCTGCAGTGGTTACGCTATATCTCCTTGTCTGTCTCCTCTTTTTCAGCCAAAATTGTAACACACACCACTTTGTCCCCTTTATCAATATCAAATAGCTTCACTCCTTGTGTATTCCTACTCATGACAGGTATCTCTTTTATCTTCACCCTTATAGCTTTGCCCTCTGCTGTGACCATCATAATTTCATCGTCCTCAGAGACCTGGGCAATGCCTGCTACATTCCCTACCTTTGAAGTTGCTTTAATAGTGATTACACCTTTCCCCCCTCTACTCTGAATGGGGTAACCGCTAACTGCTGTCCTCTTTCCATATCCGTTTTCTGTGACGGTCAAAATAGTTGTGCCTTCAGTAATTATCTCTATCCCCACAACCTCGTCCTCACCTGAGTCCCCCAAAGGTCTATTGGACTTTTTGCGGTGACCCTCTTTTCCGAGTGTGATACCTTTAACACCTCTGGCAGTTCTGCCTACAGACCTTATATCTTCTTCCTTGAATCTTATTGATAATCCTCTCTTTGTACACAGAAGTATCTCTTGCCTTCCATCTGTGAGTTTTACGCTTATAAGTTCGTCATCCTCATCTATGCTAATGGCAATTATCCCTTTAGCCCTGGGGTTGCTATATGCCGATAGTTCGGTCTTTTTGACAATACCTTTCTTAGTAACCGCCACTAAGTATCTTCCATCCTTAAAGTCTCTTACGGGTAAAACTGTTGCGATCTTTTCCTTTGATATCATCGGGAGGAGATTTACAATAGCCTTTCCTTTTGCCGCTCTTCCCGCCTCTGGTATCTGGTGCACCTTAAGCCAGTGAGCCCTTCCAGCATCCGTGAAAAAGAGCATATAGCTATGAGTTGAAGCAACGAATAGTTGTTTTACGAAATCCTCTTCCTTTGTCTCCATGGCGGTGGCGCCCTTGCCACCACGTCTTTGACTCCTGTAAAGGCTGAGTGGGTTGCGTTTTATGTAATCCTGATGGGATATCGTAACCACCATGTCTTCTTCGGTTATAAGGTCTTCAACTGTTATCTCTGTCGTCTCCTCTACGATATCAGTTCTCCGATTATCGGCATATGATTTCTTTATCTCAATTAGTTCATTCTTTATTATATCCCGTAGCAGTATCTCGCTTCCAAGTATCTGCTTGAGTCTGTCTATCTCTTTAAGGAGTGCGTCTCGCTCCTCAATAACCTTGTCTCTCTCAAGCCCTGTAAGCCTCTGCAGTTTCATCTCCAGGATGGCCTGTGCCTGTATATCTGTGAGGGAAAACCGCTGACTCAACCCTATCTTTGCTTCTTCAGGTGTTTTCGATCTTTTAATCAGTACAATTACCTCATCTATATGCTCGAGGGCTATCTTGATGCCTTCAAGAATGTGTGCCCTTTCCTCTGCCTTGCGAAGTTCAAACTGACTACGTCTCAGAACAATCTGCCTACGGTGTTGTATAAAGTAATGAAGCATCCGCTTGAGGTTTAATATCCTCGGCTGGTTATTTACGAGTGCGAGCATTATTATACCAAAGGTGGTCTGCATCTGTGTATGTTTATAAAGCTGGTTGAGTACAATCTCGGCAATCTCACCTCGTTTAAGTTCCATCACTATTCTGATCCCATCCCTGGCTGACTCATCCCTTAGCTCTGAGATCCCTTCGATCTTTTTATCCCTTATCAGCTCTGCAATCTTCTCCATAAGCCTTGCCTTATTGACCTGATACGGGAGCTCGATGACGACAATGCTTTCTCTTTCACTTCTGTGGTCACGTTCTATCCTTGCCTTTGCCCTTATCTGTATTAATCCTCTCCCATGAGTGTAGGCATCGATAATACCTTTGTTCCCATGTATCACCCCTCCTGTAGGAAAGTCTGGGCCCTTTATAACCTCCATCAGCTCTTCTTCTGTGGTAACCAATGGGTTTTCTAGAATCATCACCAGTCCATCAATTATCTCACCGATGTTGTGTGGAGGGATGTTTGTTGCCATTCCAACAGCAATTCCTGAAGAGCCATTTATCAGTAAATTCGGCACCCGTGTTGGAAGCACAACGGGTTCTTCTGTTGTCTCATCAAAGTTCGGAACAAAATCAACTGTTTCCTTATCTATATCTGATAACATCGCCTCGGATAGGTTTGTGAGCCTTGCCTCTGTGTAACGATAGGCCGCAGGGGGATCGCCATCAATAGAACCAAAGTTCCCCTGCCCATCTATAAGGGAGTATCGCATATTAAAGTCCTGCGCCATCCTGACCAGTGCGTCATATACAGCCATATCGCCATGGGGATGATATTTTTTCAGAACCTCACCAACAACTCCAGCGCATTTTGAGTATTTCCTGTTTGAAAGGAGTCCTTCGCGGAACATGGCATACAGTATTCTACGCTGAACTGGTTTGAGCCCATCGCGTATTTCAGGCAGTGCTCTTCCTACAATTACGCTCATTGCATAATCGAGATAGGAAGACTTCATCTCTTCTTCAACTGGTATCTTTAGCTCCTGTGTCTGCATATCTCTCCGATTACACCCCTCACCCTCCCCTCTCCCCTGAGGGGAGAGGATTAAGGTGAGGGGGCTTCTGATTATATATCCAGAAATCTCACTTCAAGTGCATGTCTTTGAATAAAGTTTTTCCTTGGCTCAACCTGATCACCCATTAGAATTGTAAATATCTCATTAGCCTTTACCGCATCTTCGACTGTAACCTGAATCAGGGTTCTTGTCTCTGGATTCATAGTTGTGTGCCAGAGTTGTTCGGGATTCATTTCACCAAGCCCTTTGTATCTTTGCATTGTTAATCCCTTCCGCCCGAAAGAAAGAACCTCAGCCATCAACATCTTTGTATTCGGGAAAGCTCGTTCTACACCATTGCTCCTCGTAATATACGGAGGATTACTGAGCTGCCGAGATAATCCCTGCAGTTTCCTGAACTCGGGAAGGGTAATCAATCCCTCATCGAGGATGACCTTTCTGCTTTGACCGTCTTTCTTATATTCAAAAATGGCTATATATGAGTTATGTTCTTCGTCCTGCTGGATGGCTACAGAGAGGGGGGTAATACCTTTCCCTGTAAGATAATCTTCTATCCTGCGCGCTAAAGCGTTGAGCCTATCTTCATCTCTGAGCGTTTCTCTATTCACATCTCTCTGTGAAACAATTGCTCTCATAATCTCGGGGTCATATCTCTTTTTTGAGAGACGATCCAAGATCCCTTCTATAGTTAGCATCTTTCTCATTACAGAGATGAACTCTTCCTCTGTAAGAGGGATATTTTTATCCTTGATAAGTTGTATCTCCTTTGCTGCCAACTCTATAAGCATCTCCTGGAGTTGCATTTCATTCTGGAGATACCGCTCTACTTTGCCACGTTTAATCCTGAAGAGGGGTGGTTGTGCGATATAGAGGTGTCCCCTCTCTATAAGTTCAGGCATCTGTCTATAGAAAAAGGTAAGCAGTAGGGTTCTGATGTGAGCACCATCAACATCTGCGTCTGTCATTATTATAATCTTATGGTATCTGAGTTTGTTAATATCGAAATTATCTGTACCGATACTAGTCCCGAAGGCTGTTATCATCGTCTTTATCTCATCGTTAGAGAGCACCTTATCAAATCGTGCTTTCTCTACATTAAGTATCTTGCCTTTAAGTGGCAGCACTGCCTGATTTACCCTGTTTCTCCCTTGTTTTGCAGAGCCTCCAGCTGAATCACCCTCAACTATGAAAAGCTCACAACCCTTCGGATCCTTCTCCTGACAGTCAGCAAGCTTGCCTGGTAGTCCACCCCCATCCAGCGCACCTTTTCTTCTCGTAAGTTCTCTTGCCTTTCTTGCCGCTTCCCTCGTCCTTGCTGCCTGAACCGCCTTTTCTACTATCTTCTTCGCTATAGAGGGATTTTCCTCGAAAAACTCCGCCAGCCCTTCATTGACCGCAGACTCAACAATACCTTTTATCTCGCTATTGCCAAGCTTTGTCTTTGTCTGTCCCTCAAACTGGGGATTTGGCATCTTTACGCTGATTACAGCGGTAAGTCCCTCCCTGATATCTTCTCCTGTAAGTATATCCCTACCTTCTTTTGTCATCCCGCTTGAGACTACATAGTTGTTGACTGTTCTTGTAAGGGCGGTTTTAAATCCCACAAGGTGTGTACCCCCTTCCTGCGTGTTTATGTTGTTAGCAAAGGAGAATATATTCTCTATATAGCCATCGTTATACTGAAGTGCACTCTCTATTGAGATCATATCCTTCTCCTTTAAAAAGGTTATGGGTTTAGGATGTAATGGTGTTTTATTCTTATTCAGATATTCAACGAAAGATTTTATTCCTCCTTCATAAAGGAAGATATGTTTCTTGTTCATTCTTTCGTCATGGATGCAGATCTTCAGTCCTTTATTTAAAAATGACAGTTCCCTGAGCCGTTGTGAGAGGTAATCAAAGCTGAATTCTATTTCCTCAAATATCTCTGGGTCCGGACTGAAGGTGATCTTTGTGCCTGTGCTCTTCGTTCTGCCTGCAATAATAAGTTCTGTCTGTGGAACACCTCTTTCGTACCGTTGCTGGTAGACGAGGCCTTCACGCCTTATCTCCAGATCAAGCCACTCAGAGAGTGCATTAACAACGGAAACGCCGACTCCATGGAGACCACCAGAGACCCTGTAGACCTTGTTGTCAAATTTACCTCCAGCATGAAGCACAGTAAGGGCTACTTCAGCTGCAGATTTCCCCGTGGGATGCATGCCTGTGGGTATGCCACGTCCATCATCGTTTACAGTAACAGTGTTATCTATATGAATCGTCACCCAGATATTCCTGCAAAACCCAACCATTGCCTCATCTACACTGTTATCCACAAGTTCATAGACAAGATGGTGTAGTCCAGCGATCCCTGTACTTCCTATGAACATGGCAGGTCTTTTTCTTACAGCCTCTAAACCTTCAAGGATCTTTATATCTTCTGCCTCATAACTCGATTGCTGCGCGATCTCCGATTGCTGCTCCGCAGCGATCTTCGATTCATTCAGGGATGACACTTCTTTTAACTCTTCCAACTACTTCCTCCTTCTGTCATTCTGACTCTGAGTGAAACGAAGGGGAAGAATCCCTTCGACTACGCTCAGGACAGGCTCTATTTGAGACCCTTCGCCTTCGGCTCAGTGTGACATTCCCTTTAAAGCCTTAATGGCATCACTATTGCGATATACCCTTCATCTTCACTGCCTCTAATAAGACAGGGGCTCTGGCTATCCTTTAATTCAACCCTTACCATCTCTCCATCTATAACCTGGAGTGCATCAATGAGGTAACGGGCGTTAAATCCGATTGTCAACGGCTCATTCTGGTAATCTACAGGAATCGTTTCCTTCGCTTCCCCTGTTTCACTCTCTGTTGAGAGCATCATCCTGCTTTTATCGATATCGATTCTTACGGTGTTCGTCTTCTCCCTCGCAAGGATTGAAACCCTCTTCAGAGAACTAAGTAATTTTTCTCTTACAGCTGTGACGACCTTTTCGTTCTCTTTTGGAATTACCTGATGATAGTTCGGGTATGTTCCATCTATCAGCGTTGAGGAAAGAAGCATCTCGCTTATCCTGAAGAGGATGTGGTTTTTATTAAATCCGATAGAAACATTCGCTGTCTCTTTTTCATCAATTAGTTTTCTGAGTTCTGCCATTGTCTTCTTTGGGATAATGAATTTCTGTTCCTCCACCTTCATCCCTTCGAGAGCCCTCGTTGTCAGTGCAAGTCTGTGTCCATCGGTACCCACCATATCCAGAATCAAGTTTCCTTCCTTCGTAATCACATTCAAGCAGATACCATTGAGGACATATCTCGTATCACTCTCACCTGTAGCATATATAGTTTTCCTTATCATCTCTCTGAGGAGTTGACTTGAAAGTGTGAGGAGTTGGCTTTCAACGGCTGTAGGAATGGCAGGAAAGTCCTCTTTATTCATACCAACAATCTTAAATTCGCTTGCGCCTGCCTGTATCTTTAGCCATTTATTCTCTTCGCTCCAGAGGTCAATAACCTCCTCTGGTAGCTCCTTGATTATTTCATAAAGTTTTCGCCCAGAGATAACCGTTACGCCTTCCACCATGACCTCTGCTGAACAGCAATCTTTGAATCCGACTTCGAGGTCTGTAGCTGATAAATCTACACCAGCCGAAGATGTCTCTAAGAGTATATTTGAAAGTATAGGCATTGTGCTTTTTCTCTCAACAATACCCTGCGCCCGCTGAATCATTCTGATAAACTCTTCTTTTTTAACCTTAATCTTCATGGCACAGCTCCTTTCATGCGTTCCCCCAAAATCCTATGATTTTTGGGGTGCCACTTTATTCGCCTTTAATTAACCCCATGAGGGCATCAATTTTAGCCTGAAGGTTCTCATCTTTAGCCTTTTTGTCTTCTATCTGTTTACAGGCATGTATTACTGTTGCATGGTTTTTACCTCCAATGTTTTTTCCGATTTCAGAAAGTGATAGCGTTGTTAAGTTCTTTGATAGATACATTGCTATCTGTCGGGCTGTTGCAATCTCTTTTGTCCTTTTCTTCGACCTGAGGTCTGCAAGCCTTATCTCAAAATAATCAGCAACCTGTTTTTGTATCAGATCAACCGTAATTAAGCGCTCTTTTTCATCAAAGATATCTTTAAGCACACTCTTTGCAAAATCAATGGTTATAGCCTTTTTTGTAAATGAGGCATGCGCTCCAAGCCTGATAAGAGACCCTTCTAGTTCTCTGATGTTTGTTTTTATTCTATCAGCAATAAATTGGGCAACTTCAAGTGATATCACTATCCCTTCACTTGAAGCCTTTTTAAGTAAAATTGCCACCCTTGTCTCTACATCTGGTGGTTGAATGTCCGCAATAAGCCCCCACTCAAATCTTGATTTTAACCGATCATCTATCTGATTTATATCCTTTGGAAATCTGTCGCTGGAGATTACGATTTGTTTTTGATATTCATAGAGTGTATTAAATGTGTGGAAAAATTCCTCCTGGGTACTGTTTTTGCCTGCAATAAACTGTATATCATCTATTAACAATACTTCCATATTCCTGTATTTATTCCTAAATTCTACCATCCTCCCGTATCTCAAGGATGTTATAAGTTCATTTGTAAACTGTTCGGCAGGGGTATACACGAGTTTTATAGTTAGGTTTTTCTCCCAAATAAAATTTCCGATTGCATTCATCAGGTGTGTTTTCCCAAGACCAACCCCACCATATATAAAGAGTGGGTTGTAAGCTATTGCCGGAGCTCCTGCTACAGCCCTTGCCGAGGCATGTGCGAACTGATTACAGGTACCAACTACGAATGTATTAAATGTATACTTCGGGTTTAGGTATATCCCCCTTTCTCTTTGTTTTAGGGTCTTGGCTTCGTTTTCCCTTTGTTTGTCTGTATCCTTTTTGTTCTCTGTTGAGATAATAATAGTTACATTTAATTCATCCTTATTTAATGCAGTCTTTAGAACATCGGATATAAGCTGTATATAGTGTTCCTCGAACCATTCCTTAAAAAATCTATTTGGCACTTCAATACATGCCTCTTTTTCGGTAAGTGATCTTAGGTGGGTTGGAGGAAACCACATATCAAAGGGTTGTTTTGAAACCTTTTGTTCAATTATACCAAGGCATGTATCCCAGATGTTTGAATTTTTCATTAATTTCTAATAACTTATTAACAGGATTATTAACAACTGTTAATAATTAATTTTTTATTTAATAATCATATACTTATGTTATTTTATTATATATTTTAACATAATTAATTTTATATAAAACAACGAAGGGGACAAGAAACCCTCCTCCTCTCTTCTGTTCGTGGGGGGTTGAGCTATTTTTATGTTAAATTATATATTAGTAATATGTTTGAAGCAAGTGTTTTTTTCTTTGTTTTTTTCTTATTTTTAATATCTAATATTATTCCAACAGTCATAAACAATTAGGAAAAATAAATTATAGTTGTATATTAAGTTTTTTCTTTATTCTTAACAATAATAACTGGTAATATTACTTCTACTAAAAAAGAATATTATAAAATACTTTTTAAAGTAATAAAGTATCATAGACTATGTTATATAAAACAAAAAAGAGGTTTTTAATTATACCTTTAATATGGATTTTTGTGTTTTTAATTATTCCACAAACCTCAATATCATCGTCTCCATGGAAAGAATTCAAAGAAGCCAAACAGAAATATAAAAACTTTCTTCTATCAGAAACCCCAAAAAGTAAAAAGGAAAACTGGATAACACACAAAAAAAGATTTAAAAGAATTATAAAAAAATACCCCAAATCCCCAATAGCGGGAGACGCAATATACATCCTCGGAGAACTTCATACAGAGTTGTTTGTTAGATTTAAAGAACAAAAAGATATAGACAAGTCTTTACAATACTATTTTTTATTAATTAATAAATATCCACAGAACAGTCACATTGATGAGGCACATTACAGGATTGCACAGATATACACAATTTATAAAAAAGATTATAAAAGAGCATTTAATGAATATAAAAGGCTTATAGAGCTATATCCCAAGAGTGATTTTGCAAGAGAATCAAAAGAAAGAATGATAGAATTAGATGAAAAAGGCGCAAAAGCATTCCTTTATAAAACCAACATAATCAAGGAAATAAGATATACAACATCAAAAACATATACTAGAGTAGTAATAGAATCAGATAAGCCAGTTAATTTTTCAGAACATCGCATCTCTAATCCAGAACGCCTGTATTTTGACATTAAGGATGCTACACTTGATTCTAAGATTAAAAGAGAACCAATTATTTTAAATGATGGTATACTACGACAGATAAGGTTAAACCAGTTTACAGCAAATACCGTAAGGATAGTGCTAGATCTTGGTAGATTTGAAAGTTATAAGGTTTTCTTATTAGAAAATCCAGAACGTATTGTGATAGATGTGGTTGGCATAGAAACAAAGCCCATAAAAAAACCACCAGCGGATATACAGACAGCCATTCAGATAAAGCGGATTGTTATTGATCCGGGACATGGTGGTAAAGACCCTGGAGCAATAGGACCAAATGGATTAATGGAGAAGGATGTAGTGCTCGATATAGCGAAGAGGCTTCAATCCCTTCTTAAAAAGAATAAAGATTTAGAGGTTTTTCTCACAAGAAAGAGCGATATATATATACCGCTTGATAAGAGGACAGCCATAGCTAATTCAAAAGAAGCAGATATATTTATATCAATTCATACAAACGCAAGTCCAAATTTTAAAACTAAGGGGGTTGAGACGTACCTGCTTAATTGGACCAATGATAAAGAAGCAATGTCTGTTGCAGCAAGGGAAAACGCCATCTCAAAGAAGAGGATGAAAGAAATTAGAGGAGAACTTGAGTGGATGCTAAGCGATCTTATAAGAGATAATAAACGAGATGAGTCCATCAGATTAGCCAATATGACACAGGAATCGCTCATTAAAAATCTCAGCAACAGATACAGCGGTATTACAGCTCTTGGTGTAAAACAGGCACTCTTTTATGTCCTTATTGGTGCAAGGATGCCAAGTATACTTGTGGAGGTTTCCTTCATAACCAATCCACTCGAGGAAAAAAGACTATCAGATAAAACTTTCCGACAGAGAATTGCTGGGGGCCTTTATGGGGGGGTAGAAAGGTATATTAACTCCGTAAAGACCAGGCATATGGTAAAAAGAAATGAGAAGGATGGTTCTTAATCTGAACGAAAAACATGACTCACCAGTTCACAGGATAGAACCCACAGTAAAGCTATTTATCTTTTTTTACCTTATAATAATTCTCTACCTTGTAAAAGATATATATGGAAACCTTATAATCTTGAGCGTGATTCTCCTGGTAGCTCGTATATCAACACTCCCAATGGTGAGACTATTTAAAGGTATATATATATTTATTGCGTTGGCGGCGTTTACACACCTTTTCTTTACCCCAGGCAAGCCAATCCTACCATTTAACTTAGCTTTTATAAACGTTACAGAAGAAGGATTAAAGGAGGGAATTTTTATTTCACTCAGGCTCACCAATATGGTTCTCACGGCCTCTGTGCTGACACTTACCACCTCCCCGGAAAAGCTTACAGAAGGACTCCGTAGAATCCTCTATCCAGTTGAAAGGATAGGTGTGCCTATCCAGAGATTCTCATTTATGATAGCCCTATCACTGAGGTTTATCCCAATGCTAATCACAGAGGTAAACCAGACCGTCGACGCGGGGCTAAACCATATACGAAACAATAAAAATAAGAGTAAGGATAATAAATTTTTTGGGCATGCAAAAGAAATAATTCCAGCCATATCAGAACTCTTTGTCAGAATCTTTTCAATGGCGGATGAGATTATCGCCTCTGGAAATGTCCCCCCTCCGCTAAAACAGAGCGCTCTCAGGAAAAGAGATAAGCTTGCTATCACGGGTATCTCAGCACTCTTTGTCATTGGGTTGGTATTACTTATCTAAGGGAAATGAAGAACATAAAACTATTGATACAGTATGATGGGACTAACTACGCAGGGTGGCAGAGACAGAAAGACGAGCGAACCATACAGGGAGTAATAGAGGATGTAATTAAAAGGGTTACAGGGGAAAATTTAAGGTTAATCCCTTCGGGCAGAACCGATGCAGGGGTTCATGCCCTTGGTCAGGTAGCAAATTTTAAGACAGTAAGTAAACCCTTACACCAAAATCTTTGGTGTGAGGGTAAAATTGAAGGAAAACGCTGGAAGGATATTATCAATGCCTCTCTTCCTGAAGATATAAAAATACTGGATTCGGCTGAGGTAGATATGGACTTCCACGCAAGGTATAGTGCCAGGGGAAGACTGTATTCATATACCATTCTTAATCAGGAAGATCCTATAACCATTCTCAGGAATTATGTATGGCATATTCGTCGGAATCTTAATGTAGAGGCAATGATAGAGGCTGGTAGGTTTCTCACAGGAGAACATGATTTTTCCTCATTCAGGGCATCGGCATGCACTGCCAGAAAGACAGCAAGAAAAATAGCAGAGCTAAGGATAGAGAAACGTAGGTCGTTTATAGTAATAACAATAGAAGCTAATGCATTCCTTCACCACATGGTAAGAAACATCGTTGGAACGCTTGTTGAAGTAGGTAGAGGTAGATTGAGCCCTGATGCTGTGCGGGAGATACTTAGTGCTAAGGATAGAAACCTCGCAGGACCAACAGCCCCTGCAAGGGGACTGATTCTTATGGGGGTAAAGTACTGAGAAAATAATTTCAATTTGAAACTTTTTCCTTGACAGAGCAAGACAAAATGGTAGTATTTAAAAATGCATAGCGAGCGTTCCCAATGGATTAGCGAGCGAATATAAATAAAATAATTTCTTACATTTCGAAGATTCACCACAGCGTTGCTGTGGGGGAGATTCCATAGATGGATAGTATTAATATCAGGAGTATAAAAAAATGGCCAGAGGAAGAAAGACCCAGGGAGAGGCTTATAAGATATGGGACAGAAATGCTTTCAGATGCCCAGCTCCTCGCAATAATACTCAGAACAGGAAGAGAGGATAAAAGTGCCCTTGACCTTGCCAACACACTCCTTACATCCTTTGGTAGCCTCAAGGCGATAGCCTCAGCAGGGATAGCCGAACTCTGTGGCATAAGGGGCATCGGTATAGCAAAGGCAGCACAGATTAAGGCAGCCTTTGAACTTGGAGGCAGGATGTTAAGCGAACCTGTAAAGAAAAACACTCCGTTTACCAGTAGTATGGATGTAGTTAAACACTATAACCCCTTTATGAGCAGACTGAAAAAAGAAGTATTCATATGCGGTTTGCTTGATGGGAAAAACAGACTCTTCAGGGATATAATTATTTCTGAGGGGAGTCTTACCGCCTCACTGGTGCACCCAAGAGAGGTCTTTAATCCTGCGATAAGGGAGTCTGCAGCCTCGGTCATCGTTGTTCACAACCATCCAAGTGGAGATCCATTACCAAGCAAAGAGGATATAGAGATAACAAAGCGACTTGTAGAGACAGGCAATGTCATCGGGATAAAAGTCCTTGACCATGTTATCATCGGTTATGAGAAACATTTTAGTTTTATGGATGAAAGGCTATTGTAATTACAGCAGGCAGGACTGTCTTTCGCTTCCTACGAGATTTTTCGACAGTTCTAATCTCCTTCCGCTACAGCCTCGAAACTCACCCTTCGGGTTCAAACAGTCGAGGCTGTGGACGCTCCAGTTCGCTAAGAACTGTTACCGAAAAGTCTCTGATGTCGCTCAAGTCAGTCCTGCTTATCACTAGGTTTGTGTAAAGGTTATTTATTACGATGAACGGGCTGATCGATAGGAACAAACGCTGGGAAGACGATGACAGAAAATACCTCTGGCATCCCTTTACGCAGATGAAGGAATGGCTTGAGGAGCCACCGCTTATCATCATAGAAGGGAGGGGCAATTACCTTAAGGATGCCTATGGAAGATGGTATCTCGATGGTGTCTCCTCTCTCTGGTGCAACATTCACGGACACAGGAGGAAAGAGATAGACGATGCCATAAAAGAACAGCTTGAAAATATTGCACATTCAACCCTGCTTGGGTTAAGCAATGTTCCTGCGATAGAATTAGCGGAGAAACTTGTTCAAATTACACCAAAAGGCACTGACTCTTCAGCCTTCAGCCTTCAGCCTTCAGCCTTAACAAGGGTCTTTTATTCTGATAACGGCTCCACTACTGTTGAGATAGCCATCAAGATGGCATTTCAATACTGGCAGAATAAGGGGCAAAGGGGAAGAACAGCATTTTTATCTTTAAATAATGCCTACCATGGAGATACCATAGGTGCTGTGAGTGTAGGTGGAATCGAGATATTTCACAGTGCCTTTAAACCACTTCTTTTCCCATCTTACAGGGTACCATCCCCGTATTGCTACAGGTGTGAACTGGGGCTTTCATATCCCTCCTGTGCTATGGGTTGTCTCGAGCAGATGGAAGAACTTCTCAAAAAAAACAACAATGTAATAGCGGCGGTCATAATAGAACCTGTTGTTCAGGGCGCTGGAGGGATGATTGTAGCACCAGAAGGCTACCTAAAAGGTGTCTGTGAACTATGCACAAAATATAATGTCCTTCTGATAGTAGATGAAGTGGCAACCGCTTTTGGAAGGACGGGCAAGATGTTTGCCTGCGAGCATGAGAATGTGAGTCCCGATATCATGTGTGTGGCAAAAGGGATCACAGGAGGTTATCTACCACTGGCAGCTACAATTACGACGGAAGAGATATTTAACGCATTTCTCAGTGAATACACAGAATTTAAGACCTTCTTTCACGGGCACACCTATACAGGTAATCCCCTTGCCTGCGCTGCTGCTATAGTGAACCTTGAGATATTCGAACGGGAGAAAACACTTGAGCACCTTCAGCCCAAAATAGCCCTTCTTTCAGAGAGACTGAAGCCACTAAATAACCTCCCCCTTGTGGGTGAGATAAGACAGAAAGGTTTTATGGTAGGGATTGAACTTGTGGCAGACAAAGAGACGAAGACTCATTTTCCAGCAGGGGAGAGGGTAGGGTTAAAGGTTATAAAATCAGCGAGAGAAAATGGTCTTATCATAAGACCGCTTGGTGATGTCATCGTGCTGATGCCTCCTCTTTCAGTGACAGAGGAGGAGATCAAAAGGATAGTGGAGATAGTCGGGGAGGCGATAAGAAAGTTGAAAGTCGAAAGTGGAAAGTGAATAGCAACCAATGACTTTCAATTACCTTGAAGCCTCCATTCTATATGCCTCTGCCAGTTATCACCTTTCTCCGGGAAGTCTGAACGATAGTGTGCCCCTACGCTACCCTCTCTTAAGAATGCAGACTCGGTGATAAGCATCGCAACAGTAACCATATTTTTTACCTCAAGTTCCCTTCTGCTAAAAAAATTACAATCAAGAACCCCCTTCCACCTGTTAATCTTCTCTCTTGCCTCGTTAAGGGACTTTTCGCACCGTATGATCCCTACCCGCTCCCACAGCAGACGTCTTAGTGAGGCGCGAATCTTATCTATATCGAGGTCGCTACAGCTTTCCATTGTTTCGTAAGATGGAGGTATCACCCCCTGGATTTTAATGTTGCTGCCATAATCTGCGGCGCTCACCCCTGCCAGCGTCCCATAGACTATTCCTTCAAGCAGGGAATTGCTCGCAAGCCTGTTTGCACCATGCACACCTGTGCACGCAACCTCACCCGCTGCAAAGAGTCCCTTTATATCTGTTGTACCATCTATGTCTGTTTTTATACCACCCATCATATAATGGGCACTCGGGCAGACGGGTATCTGGTCATCTGTTATATCAATGTCAAATCGCAGACAGGTAGAGTATATTCGCGGGAATCTCCTTCTAACAAAATCTTTATCGAGGTGCGTAAGGTCAAGATATACATTCTTTGACTTTGTCCTCACCATCTCTGAAACGATTGCTCTGCTCACTATATCCCTTGGAGCAAGCTCTGCGGACAGATGATAATCAGGCATGAACCGTTCACCATAGGTATTCCTGAGGACCGCTCCTTCTCCTCTCATCGCCTCTGAAAGGAGAAATTGAGGGGCAGATGGATGATAAAGAGTTGTCGGATGAAACTGAACAAATTCCATGTCTGTAAGTGTTGCTCCAGCCCTGTAAGCAATCGCCATTCCATCGCCTGTTGCGACAGGGGGGTTCGTTGTCCGCGCAAATATCTGTCCACAACCTCCTGTAGCAAGGACAACTGCCTTTGAATTGATAGCAACAAGTTCTCTGCCAGCCTCTTTTAAAAGAAGGGCTCCCCTGCATATACCATCTCTGACTATTAAATCAATGGTATACGCATATTCATATTTGGAAATGTTCGGGAAACTTCTAACCTTCTTCAACAATACCCGCTCAAGTTCTCTTCCTGTTGCATCTCCATGGGCGTGAAGTATCCTTCGCTTGCTATGCGCAGCCTCCCGGGTAAAGGCAAGCCTGCTTCCCTCTTTATCAAACTCAGCACCCCATGATATAAGTTCAAGAATCCTCGCAGGACCCTCTTCAACAAGGATTCTTACAGCTCTTTCATCGCAGAGTCCATCACCTGCCTTTATTGTATCTTCATAGTGGATGCCGACCTCATCCTCATCACTGAGCGCTACAGCTACTCCTCCCTGTGCATACTCTGTGCTTGACTCGGTCGCCTTATCCTTTGTTATAACAAGGACATTACCAGCCTTTGCAAGCTCAATGGCTGCCCTTAATCCCGCCACACCACTACCTATCACAAGGAAATCTGTGGTCTCTACCTTAGGTATCAAAATCATTTTTATTATTTTTTATTTTAAATATTTTGTTTTCAGATCACTGTCTCAAGCCAGATAAAAAAGATATTTTCCATAAAAAAAGTAAAACCAGTAAGAATCCAGAAAACCCTTTCAACGGTTTTCATAGATGCTTTTATCAGAACTACAAAGAGTATGAAAAACCAACCAACAGAAATCCATTTTAGGTTCCATGGTGAAACCCAGAGCACAAGCAGAGAGATAAATATCCCTAAGAGCAAATACGGTATCCAGAGTATCCATCTGAAACCGTTTTTCAACCTGATGCGTCTCGCCCTAAGTGCAGTAAAGATATAGACCTGCCACCATGCACCAAAAAAGAAAAACATCACACCATATCTATCAAGCCTTGCTAAAGTAGTGGCTTGGAGAGGAAAAACTTTATATTCAACAGCCCATATTGTAAAAAAGAATATAGCTGGTATCAGAGTTAAAAATATAAATCCAAAAAAATCAAGAAGATAAGAGCCAATTGGAGCAATCTCTTTGTCTTTTCTTTCATCTCTGGCACAGAGGAAAAATTCAAGTCCGAGCATGATAGGAACAACCAGATAGGCGATCTGCTGATAGCGGTAAGACTCCATCCCCTACTCCTATTCCTCTATCCCCAACGGTCGTTCTTCGGACACACTTAAAAGTTTATCTCCAAACCGTTCAAGGCGTCGTGTTGCTTCATCGTATTTGGTCCTTGCATTATTCAGATGCCTTCCCATCACCTCAAAATCTTCATAGAACCTGTCGAAATCTCCTCTGAGCCTCTGAAGAAGTGCTATTACTTCCTTAGTGCTCTGCTGTATCCTCATACCCTTTAATCCGATTGCGATAACATGGAGGTATGCGTAAAAACTGTTCGGGGATACAGGAACAACCCTCTTATCCATGGCATAACCTAAAAGACTTTTTTCCTCTCCAAGCGACTCATCCTTGATAACGATCTCATAATAGACATTCTCCGCTGGAATATACATAAGGGCGAAATCAAAAGTGCCTTCATCCGGCAGTATGTATTTAGATGCTATAATATCGATATGTCTTTTTACATCAGATGCAAACGCCTTCCTGTATCTCTTTTTTTCATCGTCTGAAGTGCTGTCAATCATCCTTCTGAAATTTTCAAGCGGAAATTTTGAATCGATAGGTACGAGACCCTCATTAAGGGTTATCACTGCATCTACAGTCTCTCCTCCCTTAAACTTATATTGCAGGGTAAAATTCGAAGATGGGAGAACCTGTGCAAGTAGATTCTCAAGCAACATTTCACCAAGGACTCCCCTCATCTTCGGAGGTTTCAGTATCTCATGAAGACTCGAAATATCTTTGCCGACCTCAAATATCCTCTCTGTTGCCTTTGATAACTCACCGAGGTTCTGTTTTACCTCACCAACAACCCTTGCAGCACTGTCGAGTCGGCTTCCTATCTGTCCTGTAGTAGTTTGAAGTTGCTGTGTAATAGATGCGAGCTGGGTGTTAACCTGTTGTGTAATACTTGCTAACTGCTGATTAACCTGTGATGTCACAGCCGACAGTTGTTGACTTATCTGTGTATTACTCGATGAGAGGGATTCGCCGAGTTGCTGCCTGAGGCTATCAATCTGTTGTTGCATTATAATCAAAGCAGGATCGGACTCTTTCTTCCTTGAGGATAGAACAAGATAAAAGAGGATTGCTATGATCATTATCAATAAAATTATGCTGATTATCTCCACCATCTAAGCCCCCTTATAATAGCAATATCATTTTCAAAATTTTTGTTGACAAAATGTATAGTATTCTAATATATTTTAATTACAAAGACCTAATTCCCGAATTGTCACCGTATGGTGCGCGTTCGTGGGATACCCTACGATAGGGGTTAGGTCGCTTAAACCTCGAGTATTCGAGGTTTTTGTTTTTATCTCCCAAAGTCCCAAACATCTTCTATTCTATCCAGAATAATTTCTCTATAAAGATTGCTGTCCTCTTTTTCTTTGTTGTAAGACCTGCGTATTGTCCCAGCTACCATATCTGCAAGTTGAATTAACACATTTTTCTTAGAGTCAACAAACTTCAGGTTTTTAAATACCTTATCCCCCATGTCAATAACAGGATTTAATTCTCTACGCAGGTAGGTTGTTAATGCCTGCTTAAGTCTTCTGTCGCCATGCCCATCAAGACGTAGTTTTGCATCTCTTATCGTGCCACCGTGGTATTTAAGAACAGACTTTATGGCATAATTGTAAAATGATTCTCTTGAATTTCTGAGTTCTTTGCCATAAATCCTATGCTTCCTCAGTGCTATTGCCCTTACCCTGAATTCACAATCAGCGATAGCTTTCAGAAAATTTAGCCTGAAATCTTTTGAGCATTTGTTAAACCGGAATTCGTAATTATCGGATAAACCCATTGTCCTCTTTAGTTTTTTAATCTTTAATGCTGTCTCTTCGGCTTCAAGTTCATCATCAAATATGACTAAAGCTATAACAAAAACAGGGGAAGAACCTTTCCCGACTTTAAATCCTGGATCTCCTGAATCATCGATAAAAATCAGCATACTCAGAATCTCACATTATATCCTTCTATCTTGCCTTTCCAGAAAAGGATATACCATATTTTTCAAACAAACCGCAAAGATATTTGCCATTAAAAAGTTCAATGCGTTTTCCTCTCGCAAATTCTTTGCATTCTCTGGAGAATTCACCGCTTGTAACCAACACCCCTTTTGTAATGCTTGGCTGATCTTGGATTACTCCATACAAAGATCTGGCATGCTCAACACCTACTACACCGTTGGGGTAATGCTTGCACTGAATGGCCAAATATTCGGTTCCAGTTTCACTTAGGCGTTTTGCATGAATATCAATACCTTGATCTTTAGTTTGAGTAGTTAGCTTCACTTGATAACCCATTTTTTCGTAAAGGTTAGCTATCAATCGTTCGAACTGTTGTGGTAAAATTTGCCCTAATGATTCTATTGTAAGCCCGCCTCTCGGCATACCTTTTGCTGTGGTGGGTTTTGTTTTTTGGATGTTGAATAAACTAAATAGTTCCTCTTCAGTGAGAACTCTTGATAAATTTGTGTCGCTCAGATCATCGATAACCGCCTTGAAAAGCTCCCGTTTTCTTTTAAGAAGGTTCTGTATTCTTTCTTCGATAGTATCTACTGTAAAAAGAGAGGTGACAAAAACCGTCTTTTTCTGACCTATCCGATGGGACCTATCTTCCGCTTGGGCTGCAATCGATGGATTCCACCATAGATCAAAATGAAATACAAAATTAGCCCTCGTCAAAGTTAATCCAAGACCTCCTGCCTTAACAGACATAAGGAGAACCTTGCTCTGTTCATCCTCTTGAAATTTCTTAACTATTTCGTCTCTTTGAGAATCTGAAAGTGAACCGTGATAAACAAATGGGTTAAATTGCTTAAGCTCTGGCTCTATGAATTTAAGCGTCTTCTCTGGATATTGGGAAAACACAAGAGCTTTGTCATCTTGTTCAGAAATCTCTTCTAATTTCTCTAAAAGGTATTCAAGTTTGCAACTCTCTTTTGATGCGGGTTCCATATTGCAAATCTGTTTAAGCTTTGTAATAAGTGCTAAAATATGTTGAACCGTTACAGAATCACCCTTCTCATTTAAAGCTATAACCCCTTCTTGTTCGGCTCTATCATATGCTTCTCTCTGGGCAGGTGAAAGTTCAAGCCAAGTTTCTTCGCAAACTTTCTCGGGTAGTTCTGGCAGTGCATCGGCCTTTCGCCTTCTCAAAAAGTAAGGCCTTATAGCTTCCTTAACAACTTCCAAAGGTCTTGCCACATAATCATAATGTAAAAGACCTGGTTTAAGGTATGCAAAAATAGAGATTAATTCTTCTAAACGATTTTCTAAAGGTGTCCCAGACAATCCCCAACGATACGAGGCATTAATTTGCCGAACTGCTTTGGTAATAGCAGCGCCGGGATTCTTTATCTTTTGAATTTCATCTAAGACAAGAAGGTCAAACTGTTTTCTTGCTATGTCCTCTGCTGGAGTATATGTAAAAAGGTGATTACAAGTTGGACATTGCACCTGAATTCCGAATATTTCTTTATCTATTCGTAGCCTTTGAGAGCAGCCATCATTTGGACAAGTAATACTGTAACCTCCATCAGAGTTTATAATTGCGTCAATGTCTTTAAGTGAACCATCTAAATCTTGTCTTAAGGTTTCGTATGTTGTCAAATAGATGTGTGCAGGGCAGTTCCAATTTATCTGTCTTTGTTCTTTTGACCCACGGACTTTTATCAGCCTTAGTTCTGGTGCCCAGTCCCATAGTGTTCTTTCCCAATGTGTCAGAACAGACCTAGGACAAATGATGAGACCATTCGTTATCTTTCCCATTCGGAACAGAAACCGTAGGGCAATAATAGCCTGTTGTGTTTTACCTAGACCCATTTCGTCACCAAGCAACGCCCGTTCGTGCTCTGTAAGAAATTTAACGCCTATGCGCTGAAAAGGATATAACTCCATTCCTAATGGGAACGCAATTGGGCTATCAAAATTTTCGCCCAACGGGGGTTGGAGGAGGGGGAGAATTAGGTCGAATAGGTCAACGTGAGAGGAGGTTCTTTCTCTCTCTTGCCTTTCCTTTTGAATACAGATGGCACACCAACTCTTTTTTAGCCCGTGAATGCAATCCTTATCCTTCTCCAATTCAAATAATGTAGCCTTCTTACCTTCTGTCTCACTTTGCTGGTATGACTTTCCTGTTTTCCGTGGTGTATCTAAAAGAACTGAAAAAGATTCTATTTCTGGACACAAAAGCTGTTCCCTCAGCCAAAGAGTAAAATCCTCTATTACTTGATTCTCAAGAAGGGTTTTTAGACCAGTAATTGCAGGTCTAACGGGACAAAAGTTAAGGCCGACCTGCGGCAAAGAAATAGATGGAATTTTGACCTGACTTATTTTCGCTTCCTTAAGTGTTATCTCCAGTTGATCCAGTAAAATCAGCTCCGTTTTTTTAACCGGAAATATTTTGCTAACCAGATTTAGCTTGGCTCTTTCTAAAAACTTTAAATTATTTAAGAGCATGTATCACCCATTATTGAAATCTTTTTTCTTGCTTACCGAGTACTTCAATCGCCTTGGCCATTCTCTCGAATGGTTCAAGAGGATCGAGGTAGTTAAAAATTTTTTCGAGGGTTTCCATTGCAGACGTTCTGTCATCATCGAAATCGGGATGTGGCGAAAATACAATGGGCTGAAATCTTCCAGTAGAGCAGTCAATTCGTTCTCTTTTCAATACAGTTTCGGGTCTATCAGATGTTTCTATATCTATTACCTCTCCTGCTCTACGAATCAATATAACAGGGCAAGGAGATGCTGTTCTCACGTCGAGAAGAAATTCCTCACGAACCACTATCAGCGACGGGTTATTTTGTATTGACTCAATAAGTGGTATTCCACATAGATTGACCCCGATATAAGGTTGTAAAGTGTCTCCATAAAGTGGTTTTTGAATGGTGGTTGGTTTAACAGGATGTGTACATCTAAATTCCTGAGGTATCCCGTGTAGATCAGTGATAAGAATCGCGCCCAGATATCCATCGTGAGACGAGGTTTCATAAAGTGCTAAAAAAACCAGTAATATACTTCTTTCATCCTTATTTAAGTTTAAGTCCATTTTGATAACCTCCCTCATTGTGCTTCATTTTGCTTCTCTGTCCATAAGTTAACCTCCTCTGTTCCACCAGAAACGGACAAGTATCCCTCCAATTGAATCTTATTGCTCGATAATCTCTGCTCCTTCTGGTATCTTCACCTGAAAGACAGAATCCTTTATCCCTCTATTTATTTCTACATTCTTCAGGACTATCTTTGTGGTGTTTCCAATAATATCAGTAAGGGTAAAGCCACTTGTAATATACCTGACCTTATCTTCGTTTTTGTAGCCTTTCCACGCTCTAATTTCAAGTAATACCCTTGTTATACTGCCTTTGGCTTTAGGTATGAGTTCAAGATGATAATACCCCTCTTTATTGCAGTCTCTTACTGCATAACTTATATTAAAATCATCTCTGAGTCTTCCCATCCCTGCAAGGAATGTCGCAGGGGTTTTCTCTAACCCTAAATGACTTCTTATAACCTGCCTTTCTTCGTATTTATAAATTAATACATCATTCCCTGTGATAAGTATGTCCTGTCTATCTGGCTTTTTGTAGCTCCAGAGCATCCTGCCAGGCTTCTTTATATAAAGCCTCCCCTCTGCCTTCTTTATAGTACCCATTGTCTTGATAAAAGATTCCTGTAAAAATGATGCCTGAATGTCTGAGGTATTCTCATAGGAAGACTGGATGAGAACAATAAGTTCATTGAGTGTCACAGCACTGGCTGAGGAGGGTAAGTAGAAGAGGGCTACGAGATACAAACATAACATGAAATTCACCACTTCTTTTTATCCCTTCTCCGTATCACCTCTCTCGGTTTTCCTCCTTCTGAAGGCGTAACAATACCATCCTCTTCCATCATCTCAATCATACGCGCTGCCCTGTTATATCCAACCCTGAGCCTTCGCTGAATCATAGATATAGAGGCATTACCAGTAGAAGTGACGAGTTCTACTGCCCTGGCATATAGTTCATCCCTTTCGTCATCGGATTTTCTTTCTTCCTCCGCTGTAAGCTCATGCTCCATAAATGTCTCATAATCTGGTCTTGCCTGACCTTTTAAAAAATCCACCAGTTCTTTGATCTCTGATTCAGACACATAGGCACCGTGTATTCTTGTAATCCTGGATGTCCCTGGTGGAAGGAAGAGCATATCGCCTTTTCCGAGAAGCTGTTCTGCACCAATTGAGTCAAGTATTGTCCTCGAATCTGTCTTTGAAGAGACCTGAAAGGATATCCTCGCCGGGAAATTAGCCTTTATCGTCCCTGTAAGGACATCCACGGATGGCCTTTGTGTAGCGACCACGAGGTGTATGCCTGCTGCCCTGGCCATCTGCGCCAGACGTGCAATAGAGTCTTCAACCTCGTGGGCTGATATTGTCATCAAATCAGCCAGCTCATCGATAAAAACAAGTATATAGGGCAGTTTTTCTACATCTAATAGCCTGTTGTAGCCCTCTATGTTTCTTACCTCTCTCTCGGCAAGTATTTTGTATCTCCTTTCCATTTCCCATACAACTTTCTTGATTGCATCCGAAGCCCGCTTCGGATTTGTGATTACAGGATGGAGGAGATGTGGTATATCTTCGTAAACAGAAAGCTCAAGAAGTTTTGGATCTATCATCAGCATCCTCACTTCGTCAGGACGGGTATTAAAAAGTATGCTACAGACCATTGCATTTATTGCCACACTCTTGCCTGAACCTGTTGCACCCGCAACAAGAAGATGAGGCATCTTGGCAAGGGCGGTAACAACTGGATTACCGAATATATCCTTTCCGAGAGCGACTGTTAGGGGTGATTGGCTTTTCATGAATTCATCGGATGAAAGTATTTCTTTGAGAAATACCTCCTCACGCTGGTTATTAGGTATCTCTATACCGACTGCCCCTTTTCCAGGGATAGGTGCAACTACCCTCACACTCACTGCCCTCATAGCCATAGCTATATCATCTGCGAGTCCAACGATTCTATTCACCTTTATTCCAGGTGCAGGCTCAAATTCATACATTGTTACCACCGGCCCAGGATGAACCTGTATTACCCTACCCTCAATACCGAAGTCCTGAAGTTTCTTCTCAAGTATACTTGAAGACATCAAAAGCTCTTCCTTTGAGACTCTCCTTTTAACTGTGGATGGCTCCCGCAGTATTGATAGTGGAGGTAAATTAAACACACCTGTTTCTGAAAACCCGAGTTCTTGCTGGATTGGCTCTAAAGAAACAGGACGTGCCTGTTGAACAGGGGTTTGTAACTGCGATGAATCACTGATTGTTGGCCCTTCGGTTGGTAAATCATTAGGTTTCGGTTTTAATTCGCGTTTGCTCAATATATCCACATGTTTCTGGGTCTTTAAAAAAAGGGACTTCAGGAACTCAATGATACCGATATAGAACGATGAGATAGAGAATCTTGTGGTAATTAAAATAGAAATCAGCAATATGGTAGATGCTATTATATAAGCACCTGCGGTTGAGAAATATCGTATGAGTATATTAGAAATTGTATAACCAAAGAATCCCCCTGAAAGCACCCCCTGTCCCTTAAAGAGATAGATATGTTCAGAACGGAGGCTCAGGAGTGTTGAAAACGACAGTAGCATGAATAAACCACCAAATAGTTTTATCAGGCGATGTGTTTTTTCCCTTCTAAGCAGCCTGTTGCCGCCATAAACAAGCGTAATTGCTGGTATTATATAAGCCCCTCCTCCAAAAAACTGCAAAAGGAGATCAGAAAGATATGCACCAACTATCCCGACATAATTATGGACAGCCTGACGTCCTGTCGCAGTATTAAAAGAAGGGTCTTCGTGATCGTACGAGATTAAACTCAAGATCACTATCAATGTGAAGGCAATAGAAGCAACCCCTATGATTTCATCTATTTTGCTATGCTGTGCTATCTCTTTTTTAAATTCTATTTTCATCTCTTATCCCTTACCACTTAATCCTTAGCACTATAATGGCTGCCAGTAGAAACCTGTAGTAACTGAACAGATTTAAAGGTTTCTCCTGGAGGTATTTAAGTAAAAAACCTATTGAGTAATAGCCTGTAATAGCAGATGTGACTGCTCCTGCTATAAATGGTATTAAATCACCCTCCGGGATGCCGGAAAGGAGATATCTGAGTTTATACGCCGCTGCACCTGCTATGATCGGTGTTGCCAGTAAAAATGAAAACCTTGCTGAAGCCTCTCTACTGTAGTTTTTTAGAAGCCCTGCTGTTATGGTGATACCAGACCTTGAAACCCCTGGTATAAGGGCGAGACATTGTGCAAGTGCGACAAAGAAGGAATCGCTGAATGTCATTACAGATAAATGTTTTTGCCTTTTTGAGATAAACTCCACAAAGATCATGAGTATGCCGATTGTTACCAGTGTGACCGTTATGAGGATTGGACTTCTGAAAGAACGCTCTATAATGTCCTCGAACAATATCCCTGCGATGCCTGCTGGGATTGTGCCGATGATAATAAACCAGACAAGGCGTTCCGCCATTGTTAACAGGAGACTGTTGTTTCTCCTATATTTTGTAATAGATGAGAGACTCTTAAAGAACGCAGTAGCAAGTCGCTTCCAGTCATCCCTGAAATATACGATCACTGCCATGAATGTTCCAAAATGCAATGCAACATCAAAACTCAGTGTGTCTATCAATGTGTTGTTCCAGCCAAAGAACCAGGGGATAAGTATAAGGTGAGCAGAGCTGCTTATCGGAAGAAACTCCGTTATACCCTGAACGATACCAAGAAGTATTGCCTCAGCCACCATGTTAATAAATTTTATGC
>JBFLZU010000084.1:0-6433 GCA_040756155.1 Nitrospirota bacterium
GATGAGATATCAAGTCTCAGGCTTGATCTCCAGGCAAAACTCCTGAGGGTTCTTCAGGACATGGAGATTACAAGGATAGGGAGTTTAAAACCAATAAAGGTAGATGTCCGCCTTATTACTGCTACGAATACAGACCTTAATGGTTTAGTTAAAAAACATCTCTTCAGAGATGACCTTTACTACAGACTGAATGTAGTACCCATTAAGCTCCCTCCATTGAGGGAAAGGCAAGAAGATATACCACTACTTGCTGCACATTTTCTTGATAAATATACAAAAAGGTTCAACAAAAAGATAATGGGATTCTCGCCTAAGGTAATGACAGCACTATGTAAATACAGGTGGAGAGGAAATATAAGAGAACTTGAGAACCTTATAGAAAGGATGGTTGTGCTTTCAGGTGATAAGGATGAACTCTCTATCAGCGACCTCCCTATTGAAATTATGGTAGAGATGCAGGATGTAACCATTCCAGTGGATGAGATAGCTGGTCTGTTTGAGGCGAGGGAGGCATTTGAAAGAACATATCTCCTCGCAACATTAGAGAAGACGGGATGGGACTATCAAAAGGCTGCAAGGCTTCTAAAAATACACCGTAATACCCTTATACATAAAATGAGACAACTTAATATCAAAGAAAAAATGGATTAGTTTGCACAATATCTTGTGCAGAAATCCAAGATCTTGTGCAAATCCCTACGGCTATTCTCCTATCTTCCTGCCATCATTATATCTAATTATCCTTTTAAAACATATAGTTAGCCAATAATATCGGTAGACCACCCTCCTGGCATCTTCCTTGCCTTTCCTTTAAGGCATACTGTCCTTGAAAGGAGGTGAGGAAGATGAAGAGGTGGGCAATATCATTCCTTATCACTGCACTGACAGTGATGGCGTATGTGCTTCCTGTGCTCGCTGATGGAGGAAATTAGGTTAGAAGTATTTTAAAGAGTCCTGCCTGAAAGATAAGGGGTATCCTGATTTTAATGTCCCAACGCCATTATATCGGGGTGCCCTTTATCTTTTTTACCGTGTTATCTCTTTGACAACACAACCCCTTTTTGATATAAATTAACTATTGTGTTGGGGCAGGTTAAAAAAGGAGTAATACCTTTTTTATTTTTATCCTTAATATTTTCTTATGCCTGTAAAGATACCGATTTAAAAAAGAAACCCGAGTCTGCACAAAAGACTTATGGTGGTACTTATAGAAGTCCTCTACCTTTTGAGCCAAAGACCTTAGACCCTGCACTTTCAACAGATATTTATGCGGTAACAGTCATCCAACAAATCTACGATGGATTAGTACAATTTGATAAAGACTTAAATATTATCCCAGCCATAGCAAAGTCATGGAAGATCTCTCTTGATGGATTGACCTATACCTTCTATTTAAGGGAAGGAGTGAGGTTTCATAATGGGAAAGATGTAACTGCAGAAGATTTTATCTATTCCTTCACAAGAATTCTCGATCCAGATGTAAAATCCAGTTCTGTAGGATTCTTCACTAATATACTGGGTGTTAAGGAATTTCAGAGAGGTCTATCAAAAAGCGTAAAGGGACTGAAAGCCCCATCTAAATATACCTTAGGGATTACACTATCAAAACCATATTCACCATTTATTACAATCCTTGCGATGAAAGGTGCCAAGGTAGTGCCTAAAGAAGAGGTAAAAAAATGGGGTAAAGATTTCGGAAAACATCCAGTTGGGACTGGAGGTTTTAAATTTGTAAGCTGGAGAGACAACGAAATAGTCCTTGAGGCAAATAAAGATTATTTTGAAGGGCGCCCCATATTAGACAGAATAGTTTATAAAATATTTCCTGGGAGAGATGTTGAAAAGATGTTTAAAGAGTTTGCCAGCGGTGGTCTTGAAAATTCTGAGATACCTGATAATATAAGAGACGATGTTATAAAGAGCAGAAAATATTATGTGATAAAAAGACCTATACTTAGCTTGCTCTTTCATGGATTAAATACTAAGATTATACCATTAAACAATAAAAAAATAAGACAGGCAATAAATTTCGCTATTAATAAAGAGAAAATAATTCAAGAGGCTTATAATGGTAAACATATAAAGGCTGACGCTATATTACCTCCTGGTATACCAGGATACGAAAGAAAAGAAATTGGATACCCTTACAATCCAGAAAAAGCAAAAAGACTTCTCTCAGAAGCAGGTCATCCAGAAGGAAGAGGAATACCAACCTTTGAGATATGGTCTGCAGCAACAACAGAGGCTACAAGAAAGGAGCTTGAAATAGTAAAGGCAAATCTTAAAGACATAGGGATAAATGTAGAATTGAAGTATGAGAAGAGATGGCCTGTTTACGAAAGTTATTTAAATAGAAAAAGGCTTCCGATTTTTAGATATATATGGTATGCAGACTTCCCTGACCCAGATAATTTTCTTGCAATATTGTCTCACTCTAATTCCCAATACAATTTTACCTATTATAAAAATAAACATGTTGATAAAATGCTTGAGGATGCAAAGAGTGAACTTGATTTTATAAAAAGAATGGGAATATATAGAATGGCTGAAAGGGAAATTATGAAGGGTGTCCCCATAGCTCCACTCCTCCACCTTAGTTACGAAGAAGCCTATCAACCTTATGTGAATGGTATTGAGGTAAATGCCCTCGGTTCTCCCTATATCCCCATGAAGAAGGTATGGTTTTCAAGGTGATGCATTCAATACAGAGTCTTTTTACTAAAAAGCCCATATCGTTTAAGATGTCGCTTCAAACGAGATTTATACTCTCAGTCATTTTATTAATCATTATCCTTATGAGTCTCTTAATATTTATAGTAGAGAATAAACAGAGAAGGCTCATATCACAACAGGTTAAAGACCATGGGGTGGCTATTGCACGGAGTATCGCTGCAATGAGTATTACCTACCTTGTTACATATAATTATGTTGCACTTCAGCAGAATGCAGAGAAGGCAATAAAAGAAAAAGGCATATCTTCTGTAATTATCCACGATAAAGAAGGCAGGGTAGCTGCATACAGTCGCCATGGCGAAAGGCAGGGCGAAGAACTCACAGACACTGTAAGCCTTAATGCATTAAGGGTCACAGATGTCTTGATACAGAGAACATTTTACACCGAAACCAGCGAGAGAATTTTTGATATCGCTGTCCCTGTGTATATCGAAGGCTCATCTGAGCGATGGGGTGTTGTTAGGGTTGGAATATCACTTGAAGAGATGTATAAAGAAATATTCCGTACCCGACTAACACTGATTGCCTTTGGTATTGTTGCTATTATGGTTGGTTCACTCGGTGCAGTCATTCTTTCAAAAAGGATAACAAGACCAATCCATGAACTGGCAAAAGGTATGGTATTTTTCTCGCAGGGAAATCTCCAGCACAGAGTAGAACTCAAAACAGGTGATGAGATTGGAGAACTTGCTGAGAATTTCAACAGGATGGCGGAAGAGATACTTTCAAATCAGGAGAAGATGCGGCATGCAGAGAGGCTTGCCGCAGTCGGGATTATGGCAGCAGGAATCGCCCACGAGATTAAGAATCCTCTCACAGCTATCAAGACCTTTGTGCAGCTCTTGCCCTCACGGTATATGAGTGATGATTTCAGGACAAGATTTAATACCACTGTGCCAAGGGAGATAGACAGGGTTACCAGAATTATTCAGGATCTCCTTGACCTCTCAAGAAAACCAAAATTGCAACTTTTAAGAATAGATGTCAATCTACTTATAACCCAGACACTTGACATTTTCTACACAGAGATGGATAAAAGGGGTATTGCCCTGCAAACAAAGCTCGAAGAAGGGATACCTCTAATTCTTGGGGATACAGAGTATATAAAAAGGGCATTTTCAAACTTCATTATTAACGCCATTCATGCAATGCCTCAGGGTGGGACACTCAGTATAAATACCCGTTCTGGATTAGAATCTGTAATAGTTACATTTGAGGATTCTGGTGCGGGGATGTCTCCAGAAATTCTAAAGAATATATTTGATCCATTCTTTACAACAAAGGAGAAAGGTATAGGTCTTGGTATGGTTATAACAAAAAAGATTGTAGAAGAACATGATGGTGATATTGGGGTCTGGAGCGAAGTGGGTAGGGGTAGTGTTTTTCAGATAAAATTTCCTGTGAATTTTTAAAATATTGGCATACTATTTGATTAAAATTTAGAGGGGGAATTAATATGAGTGATCTACGGAAGCAGATAATGGTTGTGGATGATGAAGATGGAGTGCTGGAATCTTTCGAAGTAATTCTTTCAGGAGATTATAATTTAATAATGGCAAGAAGTGGCTTTGAGGCATTAAGTATCCTCAAAGAGAAGTCTCCAGACTTGATATTTCTTGATGTAAGGATGCCAGGGATGGATGGGATAGAGGTATTGCGGAATCTGAAGAAAATGCACAGCAAGATTGATGTAGTCATTGTTACAGCGACCGAAGGAGGCTACAGGAAAGAAGTAGAGGAACTCGGGATAAGACATTATATTGAGAAGCCATTTGATGTCTTTAAAATAGAAGCAATCACAAAAGAGATATTGAGCTAACAATCTGAAATAAATAGATTATTGACCAGATAGCTACCTTTTTTATTACAAAACACACCTCAAAAATTGATTGACTTAATAGCGACCAGGGTTTAAAATGTTTAAAAATATTGTTGCTTATAAAAAACTAAAATAACTGAAAGGAGTTATAATCGTGGGTAGCCTATTTTCTACGAGTGGTGGAAGCATATTGGATTTAGTACTGCATGCTGGTATTGTAGTGAAGATAACCCTTTTTATCCTGCTCTTTTTCTCCATATTCTCATGGGCGATTATATTTTATAAATTCAGGGTCATAAGAAGGGCAGAGAGAGAATCTGATGCATTCTTAAGACATTTTAGAAAGAGTAAAAGACTGGATGCAGTATTTAACGGAACAAGGACATTGAACTGGAGTCCTCTGGCAAATATCTTCAGGGAAGGATATGCAGAGCTTACTACAAAGGAGTCATCCGAAAGAAACCCTTCTGATTCCTATACACTCAGCACAGAACTCAGTGGTATAGACAACATAAGCAGGGCACTCAGACGTGCCTCAGCCTCTGAGATCACAAAGCTCGAGAGTTTCCTTGGTTTTCTTGCCACAACTGGGAGTACAACGCCATTTATCGGGCTCTTTGGCACTGTCTGGGGTATAATGGATTCATTCCACAGCATAGGACTCAGGGGTTCAGCAAGCCTTTCGGTTGTAGCACCTGGGATTTCAGAGGCACTTGTTGCTACTGCTGCAGGTCTTGCAGCAGCCATACCTGCTGTTGTAGCCTATAACTATTATCTGAACAAGATAAAGACATTAGCTGCTGAAATGGATAGTTTCTCTCAGGAGTTATTAAATATTATTGACAGGAATTTTTTTAACAAAAACAACAGGGGTGTATGATTATGGAAAGATGGAGGGGAGCTCGCACAGTCTTATCCGAGATAAATGTTACGCCACTGGTGGATGTAATGCTCGTTCTTCTTATCATATTCATGGTTACAGCACCCCTGATGCAGGAAGGTCTCGATGTGAATCTCCCTCAGGCAAAGGGTAAGGAGATACAGGTAGAGAGAGAAAGACTGGTAATAAGTATAACAAAGGGTAATCAGATATTCTTAAATAAAAATCCTATTACCATGGAAGAACTGCAGACTAAACTCAAGAAGATATACGAAGATAGGGTTGACAAAGAGGTTTTACTGCGTGCAGATAAAGATGTCTCTTATGGATTTGTAGTAAGGGTTATGTCTGAGATAAAGGATGCAGGTATTGAGAAATTAGGTATGGTGACAGAACCCCTTAAAGGTTTATAGTTCATAGTTCGCCGCCACGATAACTATGAATGAGTTTTGGGGTACGATTATGGGTATATACACTTATCATAGACACACTCTCAATGAACCAAGTCTCATTACAATGATAATTCTTTCCCTGTCAATCCACATCCTTATAGTCTCTGCAAGTATAATAATACCCAAGTTTACTTCAAAAAGGATTTTCTTCTCTCCTGTCTATACCGTTTCGCTGGTCGCACCCTCCATCGAGTCTCGTAGCGAGATTACATCAGGAAAGACTGAACCTACTGAGAAACAAAGGGAAACGATGGATAAGAAAAAGACTACCGCGATAGAAGCCGTAAAGACAAAGGAAGATTATGACAAAATCGTCTCCAATTCCATAAGGCGTATCGAGGCTATAAAAAAGATAGAGGCACTCAAAAGAATGAGGGAAAAAGTAGCTGATATGCAGAGGGTCTTTGCAGTTAGAAAAGACGATAGACCTGCTACAGAGCAGACCCAGGACAGAGTTCCAGGTCTTGGAGGAAGAAGAGACCTATTAGATCTTAAGTATCAGGACTACTATAGCAGGATATGGGAAAGAATAAGGCGGCTATGGGTTCT
>JBFLZU010000084.1:6533-17861 GCA_040756155.1 Nitrospirota bacterium
ATAGACCTGCTACAGAGCAGACCCAGGACAGAGTTCCAGGTCTTGGAGGAAGAAGAGACCTATTAGATCTTAAGTATCAGGACTACTATAGCAGGATATGGGAAAGAATAAGGCGGCTATGGGTTCTTCCCGAAGGAATAGTTAAAGATGAAGGACTTATGCTCGTAATGACCATAAGGGTAAAGAGGGATGGCTCTATTGAGAAATACTGGATAGAACAGAGTTCAGGGAATCTCTACTTCGATCAGTCAGCGATAAGGACGATTAATAAGGCATCGCCTCTACCATCTCTACCCAAAGACCTAAGTCAGGATACCCTTGATATCGGCATCAGGTTCTTTCCATGAAAGAAAAATTCAAAATTCAAAGCCTTCGACCCGAGACTTCGGCGAGCTCAGTCGAGTCGCTCAGGCCGAAGGTTTCAAAATTCAAAATTTTAGTTTTTATTTTATTACTGTTCACTATTCACTGTTCACTGTCCACTGTCGTTGAGGCAAAGGTCTATATAGATATAAATGCACCTTATCTCAGGAAGTTACCTGTTGCAGTCGTAAACCTTATGAGCCTCAGCCCTTCAGGTGAAGAGAAAGATATGGGGAGAAATGTAGCAGGTGTTATCTCAAATGACCTTGATTTTTCAGGATTTTTTAGAATACTGGATCAAGCCTCTTTCATAGAACCCCCCCAAAAGATGGCATTTACAGAGGACAGAATTGACTTCAAGGATTGGTCTGTCATAGGTGCAGAGGTTTTGGTAAAGGGAACGATAAAGATTGAAGGGGGGAGGCTTAATATAGAGCTTAAGCTTTTCGATGTTTTTCAGGGGAGATTATTAATTGGAAAAAAATATACAGGAGTAAAGAATGATGTCAGAAAGATTGCCCATAGATTTTCGAATGAAATAGTTAAGGCACTCACAGGTGAAGAGGGGGTATTCGACACAAAGATAGCCTATGTTGCAAAGGTCCGTGACGGTAAAGAGGTCTATATAATGGACTTTGATGGCTATGCTCCTCAGAGAATAACTAAAATCGGAGGATTTAACCTTTCACCTTCGTGGTCACCTGATGGAAGAGAGATTCTTTTTGCCTCGGAGAGGAGAAGGAACTGGGATCTTTATGTCTTTGACAGGCGACAATTAAAAGAAGATATTATATCTTACCAGGTGGGGCTGAATTTCGCTGCGTCTTTCTCACCGGATGGCAAAAAGATTGCACTTACAATGAGCAGAGATGGTAATCCCGAGATATACACTATCAATAGAGAGGGTAAAGACTTAAGAAGACTTACAAACAACTTCGCTATAGATGTATCACCTCGCTGGTCACTCGATGGGAAGCAGATAGTCTTTGTATCCAATAGAGGTGGGAGTCCTCAGATTTATATAATGGATTCGGATGGTAACAATGTTAGAAGATTGACATTTGAAGGCTCATATAATACATCTCCTGCATGGTCACCCCGTGGTGATAAGATAGCATTTACATCGAGAATAAATGGTAAGTTCCAGATAAGTATAATAAATCCAGATGGCTCAGGTCTTCAGCAACTTACCTTCAATACAGGTAACAATGAGGACCCTTCCTGGTCATCAGATGGGCGGTATATAGCTTTTTCATCCACAAGGGAAGGGAAATATGCTATATTTGTAATGCTGGCTAATGGAGAGGGACAGAGGCGGATAAGTCCAGGAGGGATTGAGGCGTTCAGTCCATCATGGTCCCCAAGACTGACAGAGTGAAGGGAGGTGAGATTAAGGATGCGTAAATCAAACCTTGTGATCCTTGTGATTCTATTGCCGTTAATTGTATTTCTGGGATGTGCAAAAAAGGTTGTCAAGGAAGAACCTGCAAAGGAAGTGGTAAAAGAAGCTGCACCCGCACCAAAAGAGGCACCTAAACCAGCACCAGCACCTGTAGCAGAGAAGCCGATAGTTGAGGCAAAAAGGGTAGCGGTAGAAGAGGCTCCAGCGCTTAAGGATATCCACTTTGATTTTGATAAATATAACATAAGAGACGATGCAAAGCCGGTTCTTGAGAAAAATGCAGAATGGCTGATTAAGAACAAGAATGTAAAGATACAGATCGAAGGACACTGTGATGAGCGTGGCACATCAGAGTATAACATGGGTCTCGGAGAAAGAAGGGCGAAAAGCACAAAGGACTATCTTGTCAAACTCGGAGTAGATGCGAATAGGATAACTACAATCAGCTATGGTAAGGAAAGGCCACTTTGCACAGAGAAAAATGAAGCCTGCTGGCAGAAGAACCGCAGGTCTCATTTTGTGGTTACATCAAAGTAGTGTTAAGAAATGATGTAAGTTTTTATTCGATAGTCGATTGCTGATGGTTGTAGCCGCCTTCAACTGTTAGCAGTCGGCTGTCGTAAATACAGAAACCTCATTGATTTATCGGGAGGAAAGATGTACGGGTTTTATAAGAAAATAGTGATAGGCATATTTACATTATTCATGGCAGGATGTGTAACTGATGAAAGTGCTTTAAAGACGCAGAACGATATACTGGCACTCCAGAGGCAGAGTTATGAGAACTCCCAGAAGATAATCGGTCTCGAAAACAATATGGATGAATCACTCAGCAATATAAGAAAGAATCAGGCAGATATCTCCTCAAAGGTCGATCGACTTACCGAAGAATTTCAGCGATTATATGGACGATTTGAGGAAAGTAGACATTATACTGAAAAATCCCTGAGGGATATCGGTTCTCTCCAGCTTAAAGAACTCAGAGAAAGTTTAGAAAATCTAAAACAGCGTGTTGAAACAATTGAGAAGCTCCCAGTAAAGGCTCCGCAGACCATGGGACAGGCAAAGGTAGAAGAGCAACCAAAGACACAGGAACAACCTAAACCACAGGAGCAAGCCAAGGTAGAGGAAAAAGTAAGGATACCGGAACCACCAAAAAAGGAGGAAAAACCTCTGCCTCCTATAGAGATGTATAAAGATGCCTATAGCACTATGAAGTCGGGAGATGTGGCTACAGCCAGGACGAAATTCAAAAAATACCTCGATGTTTACCCTAATAATGAATATTCAGACAATGCCCAGTTCTGGCTCGGTGAGTCATATTATCAGGAGAAGGACTTTGAAAGTGCAATCCTCGCCTATGAAGAGGTAATAAGGAAATTTCCCAAGAGTGAAAAAAGAGCAGCAGCTATGCTTAAACAGGGGTTCTCTTTCTATGAACTTGGAGATAAGACATCTGGACGACTCCTCCTTGAAGCCGTTCTTAAGAATTATCCTACATCGCAAGAGGCAGCCCTTGCAAAAAAGAGATTGAAGGCAGAAGGTATAAAGTTACCTACCAGAGAAACCGAACAAAAAACACCTGCAGTTAAAAAGAAGCCCTCAAAGACCGAGTGAAAATGCATAGCGAGCGTCAGCGAGCGGATATAAAACAAAGATTAATTCCATACATTTCGAAGCTTCTGGAGGGAGCTTCAAATCTATGAAAGATAACTTCGATAGGACTATTGACTATATGCGGGTCTCTGTCACAGATAGGTGTAATCTGCGGTGTATCTATTGTATGCCTTCAGAAGGTGTAAGAGCAATAAAACATAGTGAGATATTACGGTATGAGGAGATAATCAGGATTGTAAGGATTGCAGCAGGGCTTGGTGTAAAAAAGGTTAGAATTACAGGAGGTGAGCCGCTGGCAAGAAAAAACATCACCTATCTTATCGCACAGTTAAAAAACATAGAAGGCATAGAAGACTTGAGTCTGACGACAAATGGAGTCCTCCTTAAAAGATATGCTGAAGAGATTACAGAGGCAGGATTAGACAGGGTCAACATAAGCCTTGATTCTTTGAAACCTGACAGATACAGAGAAATAACAAGGGGTGGAGATATTGATACTGTTCACGGGGGAATAGTAGCTGCTGAAAAGGCAGGGCTGACACCTGTAAAAATTAATATGGTACCGATAAGGGGATTTAATGATGACGAGATTGAAGAGTTTGCAAAAATTACCCTGACGATGCCATACCATGTGCGTTTCATCGAATTCATGCCCATCGGTGCAAAAGATATCTGGAGCACTGAGAAATACATACCTACAGATGAGATAAAATCAATTGTTGGGAAGATTGCCCCTCTTGCACCTGTCCGTGCAAGAAAATCAGGACCTGCAAGATACTTCAGGCTTAACGGTGCATCAGGTGTCATAGGATTTATAAGTGCAATAACACATCACTTCTGTGGTGACTGCAATCGCCTGCGTCTGACTGCTAATGGGAAACTGAGACCATGCCTTTTTTCCGAGACTGAGATTGATTTAAAAGCCTCCCTGAGAAGCGGTGCTTCAGATGCCGAGATTGAAAGGTTAATAAAACTTGCCATAGCAGCAAAACCAGAAGGACACAACATCAACGAGCGGAGCGACATAGATTTTCTAAAACCGATGTCAAAGATTGGTGGGTAAAATGGATCCTCTTTTAAACCACCGAATTGTATGTTCCAGTCCTTCTTGCAGAGAGACCTTTGGATACCAATCAATGTGTTTTTTTGCCTTACTTATATCAGGGCAACGCTTTTGGGGGTCATCTACTGGTGCTGGATAGAAGATGACCTCCGATTTTGATTTTGTTAATTTTTTAATGAGTCCTGCCAGTTCTATTATGGTAGTTTCCTCAGGATTGCCGAGATTGAATATACCCCCTGAGGTGTTATCTGAAAACATAACCTTCACAATGCCATCTATCATATCATCAATATAACAGAGACTCCTTGTCTGCTTCCCGTTTCCATAAACTGTAAGAGGTAGCCCCTCTATTGATTGGGTTATAAAGTTTGAGATGACCCTTCCATCATCCCTTCTCATTCGAGGACCATATGTATTGAATATCCTTACAATTGTTACATCACAGCCAAATTCCCTGTGATATATGGTGGTCAGTGTCTCTGCCAATCTCTTACTTTCATCATAACAGCTCCTGAGTCCAACAGGATTTACATTTCCCCAGTAGTTCTCACTCTGTGGATGAAACAATGGGTCACCATATACCTCTGATGTAGAGGCTAAGAGAAACTTGGTTTTTCCTTTGAGTGTTAAATCCAGCAGGTTTTTTGTGCCTGTGGAATTAACAAGGGCTGTCTCAAGCGGATACCACTGATAAAATACAGGACTTGCAGGACTTGCAAAGTGAAAGATGTAATTTATCTCTTCTTTCAACTCTATCGGCTGGATTACATCATGGTATAGAAAAATAAAGTTCTTGTTCTTAAAAAGCATACTGAGATTTTCTTTTCTACCCGTAAGGAAATTATCAACGCAGATAACACGGTAGCCATCCTTCAGAAGCCTCTCACAGAGATGACTCCCTATAAAACCAGCCCCACCAGTTACAAGACAGGTCTCCATATTGTCTCCTTCAGTTTAAGTTTGTTTCGTAACGGATGAATTATTACACAGAATCCTCAGAAATTCAAGAGCCTTGCTAATGCGATATCTTTTATCGTCCTGTATCGTTCTTTCTCAGACTGACTGAGTCCTTCCTCATTTATTTTCATAACCCGAATCCTGTTGTAATATCTCTTCGCCTCATCCTGATCGTCCCTTTTCTCATATAAAGAAGCCAACCTGAAATATATCTCCATTGTTCTGAGATCAATAATGTTTGAATTTTCAAGTAGTACCTTTGCCTTAAGCAGGATTTCTAAGGCTTCATTCTTTCTGCCGAGGGAAATTAATGTATCTGAGAGGAAGTAATAGTATGTTATCCTTGCAGGACTCAACCGCACTGCATCTTTAAGACTACTTATTGCATCTTCATAGAGTCTTCCCTTCCACTGTAATATGCCGAGGATGTAGTAATAATGTGATTCGTTTTTAGAAAAGTTTTTTGCGTTTGTCGCTTCTGATATAGCTTTCTCCATAAATATCTCATTACCTGTGAGGTCATATGCGATATCGTATAAAATAGAAAGGTTTCTGTGGTATTCTGGATTATTAGATAAAAAGATTAATGCCTTTTTATTATATTTCATCGCCTCTCCGATCTCACCCATAATTGCATATCTCTTTGATTCTCTAAAATATACCTCTCCCAGAAGAGGGAATATGACTCCGTATATGAGTAACAGGATCCCTATAGGTCCAAATATAATAGCGAATTTATTACGAGTGCCAAGGTATTTCTTAAACCCCCTCACCTCTCCTGAATCAAGTTCAGGACTCTCCCCCTCATCCCCTCCTTCTCCCCCAGAAGGTAACGTTGAGGGAAGAATGGCATTGTGAATAATCAACAGATTTGATAGCAATAGAAAAAATAGTATCTGAAATGGGGGTATCCAGAGGTCGTGTTCGAAAAGATTGTGCAATAAAAAACAGGAAATACTCAATATTATAAATATAATTAGCCATTTATCTTCTGTGGCAGTATTCTTCAAAAGAAAAAAACCCTTTTTATAAGCGAAGATGACTATACCCAGAAAGGATACAAGTCCGATTAAGCCAATTTCACTCGCTAGTGTAAGATAAAGGTTATGTGCATGAATTGGCAAGCCTCCCCCGACAGCAAGATACTGGTTATAAATTATCGGGAATGTCCCTGCACCAGTTCCCAGAAGTAGATTTTTACTGATTATATCAAGGGTATTACTCCAGATAGGCAATCTTACCGTCCCTGAGTCAACAACTGATGCAACACCCCTATCAATTACGCTGATTTGAACTAAGTGGATTTGTTTGATACCAGACATCAGAAGTAACATATGAACAATAATAATTAGTGCTATTATAAACAGTACCTGTTTGATCCATGTTTCTTTATGATTTTTTTTGAAAAGAAGAATCACAAATAAAAAGAATAAAATCCCTATTGCCGTAGCTCCTCTGGAGCCTGTAAAAAGAATCGCATTGCCAATAATAATAACTGAAGACCCCCATAAAGTTTTTCTGACAGATGTAATATAGAAAAGGGTAGTTAATGGCAGTATCGTTATAAGGAAACCTGAGAAGGCACTTGGATTGGTAAACCACCCTATAGATAGAACATCGCTCTCCTCATAGTAGCCTTTCAGAATATAAAACAATCCAACAAATGTTACTGAGGATATAAAAAGTTTATTTGCAAAAACTAAGTCTTTTTTGTTGTTAGCAAGGCGCGTAACTAAAAATAAAAAGATGATCCCTATTATTATATTTAGAGCAAAATCCATGCTCCTAAATCTTTCGACTGAATAAATGGTAGACACCAGAGTTATCAGACCAAAGATTATTATTGCTATCTCAAGGGTCCCCATCCTTTTCAAGTTTTCTTTAGGTATAAGAGATGCTAAAAAGATTAAGATTACTGCAAATCGGATGGATACATGAAGAAAAAAAATGTTGTAGTATACATTTGTCCCGAATAGTGGTACAAGAAAAAGAAATAGACAGAGTGAAAAGAAGATATATCTTTTCAATTTCTCAATTTTCATACGATGCCCTCATCTGAACCGATAAAGGAAAATCAGTGGCGCATCTTTTACTCTCAGTGCCATTGCAGGCTGATTGTTAGCCACAAGCCACTTTTCAAAATCATTGAATGCACCCTGTCTGTTAAGCAACATATAGACATCACAATCCAGATTATATGTGATCTTTATGTCTCTGCGCAGAAATCCATTTTTCTGGTATATCTCCATCATAAAGTTGCTGAATGCTGCGTTTAGCCTTGTATTTTTAGGCAGTTCTCTATTAAGGGACTCCAGAAATGATGGTGTAATGACCTCCTGAAGATATGTTGTTTCAAGCCCGAGTTTGTTAGCGCCCTTTATTCCACCAACAAGAATGTTGTAATAACTGAGTTCATAGGGGTGGATTGTTACTATATCAATGGCAGGTAAAGAGTAAACAACTATAAAAATTACTGCAGCCATTTTTTTATCAAGATTGTTAATATGGCTAAATATATTATAGCTTGCAAGGCGTGCTAAGAAGAACCTACATCCATAATAGAAACCCACTCCTGCTAATACTGCGATGAATGGAAAAGCAGGAAGAAGTAGTCTTACTCCATCGTGTATTACACCACCAGGCATGAGTGGAACGGTTAATATAAAAGCACAATTAATAACAGAGAGGGCAGAGAACTCATCTTTGAGTTTTCGTTTTAGATAAAAGAATATACATATCAAGGAGAAAATGAGTATAGCTATCGGGATTGAGACTGCTGTTATGAAGTAGGTATAGAACCATGGGATAGTATCGGAAAAATATACCATGTGAAAGAAATATGTTGGAAATGACTTCCCTATTCCTACTGTATATAACCTTGTAGTGCTATCATAGACAAATTCAATTATCCTCGGTAATGTCCTGTGCCAGAGATATGGCTGTGTGGCTACCATGATAATTGGACTGAGGAATATCATCGAGAAGGCATTATTATGGTATTCCTTTCGTCTGTAGATATGTGCCCATATAAAAAGTGGTATTGGAGCCAGCAAGGCTGGGAATTTAGTCGAGAGAGAAAGTCCAAAGACTATTCCAAGAACTATACTCCATCTATAGTTTGTAAGTCCTCTATAAAAACAATATACCGTAAGAAACCACATGGTTGTCAAAGGTATATCTGTCATTGCAAAATGGGCATGCCCAAAGAGGTGAGGCATCAAGAAAACAGATAGGGCTGAAAAGATACCTGTCTTTATATCATATAGTTCAGCCATCCAGAAAAAAACCATAACGGTCAATATCGCAAAGAAGAACGCTGTAGAAAATCTATATGCAATACTACCTGCCAGTGGAGAAAAGATTGTTTTGGTTATGCCAGAGAGTATCCTTGAGAATGGAGGATGGGGGACATGATATGGGTCCCAGTGCCAGTATTTTGTTATTGTTTCATCTGAGATTACATCGTTGATATTACCATTTCTCAACGAATCCCAGAACATAGTGAACCACTTCATTATGAGGTCGGAAGAATGAAAATACTGTGGTTCATCCCACGCAATGCCGTAATCACTTGCAGTGTAAATAACCGTAAGGAGGACTGAGAAGAAGAGTAATATAACAATTAAATTTTTCTTATTCATTTAAACTTATAGATATTTATCAATGGCACTCCTTTAAATTGCCATGAGAGTGTTGGTGTCCTGTTTTCAAAAAGCCATTTGTCGAATATATGCATATAGCCACGCCTGCAGAGAAGGATGTAGTAATCATAGTCAACGGCGGTAACAATTATATCCTTTCTTAATATACCATGCCTCTGATAATTGATAAAAATGTTGGATGAAAAACTTGCATTTATAGAGGCATTCTGAGGCAACTCTCTGTTCAGAAAGTCTATAAAATCTTTATTGAATGCCTCACCTAAATATGTTGTCTCAAGTCCAAGAGCATATGCACCCTTCACACCACCGACGAGATTATTATAATACATGAGTTCATTAGGATGTATATCTATCATCTCAATGGCGGCAGGAATGATTATCAAAATGCTGAGTGTAGTAGTAACTTTTGTCTTTAGATTCTTTATACGACAAGAGTAGCCTTTGCTGTTTAGAAGATTCTTAATATATTCTTTAAGATGAAAAAATCCTGTGCCACCTATGGCTGCTAAAAATGGGAATGCAGGTAGAAGAAGCCTTACACCATCATGTATCGTGCCTCCTGGTAATATCGGTATAATGAGTATAAAGATGGTGTTAAAGATTAAAAGATGTTGTATGTCTATTATAGGAGTCTTTCTGAAGGGAAAAAATATACCGACAATTACTACCAGAAGAATGGACAATGGTATGCTCACCGCTGTAATAAAAAACGGATAATACAATGGCAGTTGATTACCAAGTAACTGCTCATGAAAAAAGTATGTTGGTATCCTCGTAGCAGGGTTATCCATCCTTGTTATACTCTGATGCATAAACTCAAGCAGGCGTGGGATGGTTTTGTGCCAGAGGTATGGCTGTGTGGCAAACATGATGATGGGACTAAGGAATATCATCGAAAAGAGATTATTGTAATACATGCGTCTTTTATAGATATGTGCCCACACCAGTAATGGTATAGGGATAAAAAAGGCGGAGAATTTTGTTGAAAATGCAAGACCGAGAACAATTCCAAAGATTACACTCCATCGCCAATCTGTGAGTCCCCTGTAAAAGGTATAAGCAGATGCAAACCAGAAAAAGGTTAGTGGTATATCTGTAATGCCTATATGTGAAAGCCCGAATACATGTGGCATGAGGATAAATGAAAGTGAAGAGACAATAGCAGTGCTTAAATCATAGATTTTTGATGCCCATAAAAAAATCAGACAGGTAAGTAAGGCAAAGAAGATAACTACTGATAGACGGTAGGCTGTGAATAAATTGACTGCCGGATAAAAGATTGACTTTGTTATAGCAGATAATATCCTTGAGAATGGAGGGTGTGGAACTCTGTGGGGTTCCCAGTTCCAGTATTTTTTGATAACATCATCAGAAATGGTAGTCTTTATGTCGCCAGTAGATATACCTTTATAAAGTAATACAAACCATTCTATCTGGAGGTCTGTTGAATGAAAGTAGTTGAATTCATCGTATGTGATTCCAAAAGAGGACATCGTTGTTGTGGTAAGGATTAAGATGGAAATGAAAAGTAAAGTTGCAATAAGGAGTTTCAAGGGTAATATCCTTTCATCTTATAATATAACACCCTCAATAGCCCTATAAATGACGACACACTATCCCTTAACAGTCTTACCTTTGTATTTCCCTTTTCTTCCCATGTTACTGGTATCTCTTTTACTCTGTGGTTTAATTTTCTCGCCAGAAAAAGTATCTCTGCATCAAAACTCCAGTTATATATCCTCTGTCTGCCGAAGAGTTCCATCGCCACACTGCGTTTAAACCCCTTAAATCCGCAGGTAAAATCGCTGTAATTAGTGCTGAGTATAACATTTGATAACCATGTGAAGACCTTGCCCATATTTTCTCTGAGTAATGTCTGATGCATAAGTATCTTTGCACCCTGTACATTACGCGAGCCTATAACTACATCTACACCTGACTGGAGTGCATTTAGAAAATCACCTAAAAATAAAATTGGGACTGCAAGGTCGGCATCTGTGAAAAAGATATATTCACCCTTTGAGGACAAGATACCTTTTTTTAAGGCACCTCCTTTACCAAGATTGGAAGGGTTTTTCAAAAGTTGTATCAAATCATTTTTTGACATCACTTCTTTAACTATCTCTGGTGTTTTATCTATGCTACCATCGTCAACAACAATTATTTCGCTCTTATACGGTTGTGTTTGAAGATATTCCATAATGGCGTTAAGGCTTGCCCTTATACACCCTTCTTCGTTATATGCTGGGACTACTATGGAGACT
>JBFLZU010000084.1:17961-21247 GCA_040756155.1 Nitrospirota bacterium
ATCGCCACCGCACGGAATGCATAGTTTGCCCTGAGTAGTTTTCTCTCTTTCCCGTCAATATATACTTTCCATCCAGGATAGTATGTATCGCCTAAAAAAAGTATCTTAGGAGACGTGCTTGATACCCTCAGATGCACATCATTGTTATTGTAAGCAATAACCTCTACCTCTGTCCTCTGTCCTCTGTCCTCTGTCCTCTGTCCCGTCTCCCATTTCGGCTCTTCTTCAAGAAATACCGTCTTACGAGGGTCCCATGAAGAATCTACCATAGCCTCAATGTATCCCTTGTCTCTTTTCTGGACACTGTAATTATCAACAAGGAATGCCCGTGGAAGGGCATTGTCGTTTTTATAGAGATAGATACTTTTGTCTATCTCCAGTAAAAATGTATATCCTGGAAACTCAAACCTTTCATGCCAGAGTATATACTTTACATTCAGCATATCAAAGAAATGTGTCATATATGGTCTTGGTGATAGTACCATGAAACTATAAATCCTGTTAAAATCCTTCTGATATGTTACAGAAAATCCAGCGAGATTTTGCTTTTTCTCTTCGACATTAAATAGAAATTTGTTTCTTAATATCTCATATTTCTCCCGTGTGCTTCGGTATATCTGTTTTTTTTCAAGGCATTTTGTGTGGGCATATACACGATAAAGACTTTTTTCTTCAGACAACAGTCTGTTGACAGTAGAATCCACATGCAGGTCTTCTTTTTTTGCATGCTTATAAAATCCAATGTTTCCGACGAAGAGATCAGCGATAAAAATAAGGATTATGAAGGTATTTAATGCAGAGGTAGGAATCTTTTTCTTTGTAGATAGAAATATCAGGAGTGATGTAAGTACAGCAAAAAATAGCAGTCTTAATATATTTGGATATATCACGAGATGAATAAGTGGAGTTGAGGCGGTTGATAAAATGTCTTTAAGCAGGGACATCATTTTCTCGGTTGATAGTGCTGTAATACCCCACAGGACAGCAGAAATTAACCCCGCTGTAAGAAAGAGATGGCCAATTCTTTTCCTGAATACTTCGTTTATGTCTAACCTTCTTTTAAAGTAATCCCACCCCAGTCCTACAGTGATTGATACAGTAATAATCGTCAGGGCGATAAACTTTATCGGATACCTTATGGTTTTAAATAATGGCAGGTAATCATAAAAATATCTGTAGAATGGGTTGTATTTTCCAAGTGCAAAGAATATAGGGACAAGGATGAGTGTAGCAAAGAAATACCTGTTTCTTTTATCTGGTTCACAAAGAAAATAAAGGAAGGCAAACACGGTTGGGGCTATACCGATATATAAGGTTTTAAGCCAGTTCTGTTCTTCCCAGTAAAAGTCCCACCCACTCCAGAATGTATCTGGTAACCAGAAATTAATCAGATTCCATGGCTCGAGAGACCATATCGTCACATGTGTAAAAGGCAGTCCCTCAGCTCTACTTGATTCCTTTGCAAGTTCGAGAAAAGGAATGAGTTGTATGGCACCAAGACCAACGAAGACGAGGAGCGTTATAAAAAGGATCGAAAGTCGAGATCTGAAGGTCGAAGGTCGAGGCTCTATTATATGTAGAGGAAAGATGGTTATGAAAAACAGAGCAGCAACAGTGGTAATCAATACCTCAATTCCACCGCCGAGGAACATCAATAAAAGTGAGACCCCAGTTAATACTGGATACTTTAAATCTCTCCATCCCCCTTTTAGTAAAGGGGGGCGAGGGGGGATTATCGAGGAGCGAGGGTGAGGGAGTGACAATGTTCCAAAATAAAAATATAAAACGAGAGGAAACCATACTACAGACTGAAGGGTTGAAAGCAGATTGTGAACAGATAACAGATAGCCTCCAAAGGTAAAAGAGATCGCCGAGATTATTGCTGTGGTGTCACTCCTCTGCATCCCTTTTATCAAAATAAACATGAAGATACCTGCCATCAGGAAGTGCAGGACGATTACATGGTTAAAAGCAGTATCAAAGGGGAATATGAAATAAAGGATATTTATAGGATATAGAACGCCAGGCTGTAGATTTGCAAACAGAGGCTCACCACTGACAAGGTATGGATTCCAGAGAGGAAAATTAAATTGTTTGACCTCTTCGACCCATAGTTTTATATACTGGTAAAAAAAGACAGGTAGGTCTCTTTCAACGAATATCTCTCCGCAAAATACAATATCGTAGAAATAAAGGGCTGTGAGTAATATCAGTAGTGGTAGGTATAAAAGATATTTCACTTTTCTCTAAAAGAGAGCCTACCTTAGAAATGTAGCTATTATTGCAAGAAAAATCGTTACCTGAACCCCAATTATCCAGAGGAAGTATCTTGAAAACTTCTGGTCAAGAGAATTTATCCGTTGGTCAAGAGAATTTATCCGTTGGTCAAGAGAATTTATCCTTGAGGAGAGTTCTTCCCTGAACCTGTCCACCTTTTGGTCAAGGTGAATCACCATATCTCGTAATTCTCCGCTAAACCGTGACTGTTCTTCTACTTTACCCTCTAAATAGGCGACCCTTTCTTCCAATGTAGTCGGCATCTTTTCCTCTCCTTAGTAATTAAAAATCTATCAGATAAAACTATTTGTGTCAAGAATGAGAAAATTATATAGATTATGAAGAAAGAGGGATAACCCCTCAGGATAATCCCTCTCTCATTAATCTTGATTATATATTTACCAGATAGAGCCTGTTCAAAAACTTACAATTCCTTGAAAATCAAGCAACTACAAGGATATTCAATTTTCATTTACCGCAACCTGTCATTCCGTGCTTGACACGGAATCCAGTTGTTTTTCAAGGACTTATCACTTCTCTGGATTCCTGCTTTCGCAGGAATGACATCAAAACTGCCATTTATTTTTGAACAGCCTATTATATTATTCAACAATTAGTCTCCAACAGATACAGTAATCTTAACAGGATGCGTAAATGTCCAGGTGTATGTTGTGCCATTGATAAGGGCTGTAAAGTTATAGGAACCAGCAATAGTTAATCCACCAGTCTCTTCAAGTTGATTATAGACAGATGTTATATCATGTGTATATGCAGGTCTCGCCATGGATGCCTGCGCATAAGCAATCGTAGACGCTGTCCTAAGTGCTCCAGAAAAACCTCTCGCTGTTGCTCTTTCAGCATCTGCTGTCAACGTAGTAAGCCTCGGTATCGCCACCGCTGCAAGAATCCCGAGGATGATGATTACTATAACAAGTTCAATCAGTGTAAAACCTTTCTGGTTCCTCATTATTTTCACATTAACATCTCCTCACATTTATCTCACAATTAG
>JBFLZU010000085.1 GCA_040756155.1 Nitrospirota bacterium
TGTAATCGGGTTTTACAGGATGGTTGTTTACAGAGACCCTCTGGTTTTTGATGAGTTTCTGGATGTAGGATCGTGAAAGAGAAAGTTCCTTTACACCAGCGAGGTAACGGTCTATACGCTGTCCGATCAAAAAGGGGGCGGTTAGAATGTGATATACATATTCCTTTGCTTCGCGATCTTCGATTGGTGCTATGCTTGCTGTCTTCGGCATATGATAAATCTATTATCTTTTATCTTTACCCCGCACCACGCCAGAATGCCCCGCCTTTTAAGACGGGGATGAATGGGATAAAAGTTTTCCTCTTGCAAGGGCGGGGTCTAAAGCCCCGCCCGCGCAGTCCCCGCAGCCCGCGTGGGCGGGGTGCGGGGTTTACTGTCACTATCAAGAAAATAGAACCGTCCCATTTTTGATCCGCATTTATTCGATAACCGTAATTATCTCTTCTATCGGTTTTCTCTGTCTTTCAGGGGGCGACTCATCCGGGATACCGATAGGAACGAGTGCCACAGGGAACCATGGTTCTTCTATTGGAAGTATCTCTTTGAATTTATCAGCAGCGATGAGCGGTCCTGTCATCCAGCAGGCTCCATAACCAAGTGCATGGACTGTAAGAAGCATATTTTCTATACCTGCTGAGACACTCTGTAGGCCTGGCAGTGGTCTCAGAGAAAAAAGTTTTTCATCAGATATTCCCATCTCCTTCAATATCTTGTCCACTGCTGACTCATAAGACGTTGTCAGGACAACTATTGTGACAGGTGCCTTCTCAAAGAATGTGTAAAAGAATTCTTTATATGCCTGGAGTCTTTTCCTGACATCCTTTGTCTTTGAGCGTTTAATCAGTCCATCAGTAGTGGTGCGGACGGCATCAGCCATCCTTCTTGTAATCCTTTTATCTTTGATTATAATGAAATGCCATGGCTGGCTATTACCAGCACTCGGTGCCTTCCTTGCCGCATCTATGATCTTAAGAATGTCTTCATGAGGCACGGAGGCATCCTTGAACCGTCTAATACTCCTTCTTTTATTTATAGTTTCGAATAACTCCATCATGTGCAGATTATAATATACTGTTTTTTCTTTCTTTATAGCCTTTGCTGTATGCGCAGTGTTTATAAAGATCACAATATTGACAATCCTCTAAATTGATCTCCTCCATCCTCTTTTTGCTTAACTTGTGGGCAAAGGAGATTGATTTTCTGGGGACCATCATAAACGATTCATTAATCTTTATTCCGAGAGTTTCGTCATTGAAGTGTTTAAAAATAAGATATTGACCATCGAGCTGCCAGTTTCTCTGCCCAGGACTGAGTCTCCGTGAAATCCTGAAGCCCATTTCAGAAGCCTTTTCATTGATTTCAGCATTTATTAATTCAGCCAGGCTCTCTACAGCAACCGTTCCAACAGCATCAAGAACCAACCCTTCTAAATATTCTCCCTTTATAAAGCATTCTTCTACCTTCTTTTCCAATATTGAACCTATTGTGCATATCCCGAAGGCTATTTTTTGTGCATCCTTAAAGATGTAATGCTCCTTTAAAGAATTGTTATCAAAAAGGGAGTAAATCCCCCTTGGTTCTATTAAAGAATATGCAAGGTCAATCTGGTGTTCTATTATTTCTTTAATCTTTGGAGAAATTTCTTTCTCCTCTTTCCTGTATGCTAAATACCTCAAGACCTCGAGTCTTTCAATCTTTATATCACTATTTTTGTAATTCTTTAGATATCTCATAGTCTAAGCATCTATGCTGGAGAAAATCAAATACTTTTAAATATCATAAGTAGATTATTTCAGACCTGTCAAGACCAAAATAAGTGAAATCTATTTCTTTATGGTTTGTCTATCTCCCAGTGGGAGTTCAGAGAAGGCCTTGCTGTCAGCCTCTCTGCCAACTGTGTGTTAGGAGCATGAACAGTTCTTGGATGTAAGATGCGGATGAACTTATATATAGCGCCTGATAGGAAGGCGCCAGAGAGTGGTCCCACCCAGTAGACCCAGAAGGGACTATTGGTAGTCCCTGGCATGGATATCGCCCCCCAGCCTGCAAACCATGTGAGCAGACGTGGCCCTAAGTCACGCGCTGGGTTGATTGCTGCCATGGTTATAGGTGCCTCGACTGCCATGACCAGAGCCACGGTGCTACCTACCACAATGGGCAGTAAAGGTATGGCTCCTATCTTTGGTCCAGCAGGATTTTCTTTATCTGTCAGTAATAACACTGTCAGGCACAAAAGTGAAGTGGCAAAGGTCTCGGCAACAATCGCAAGCCACAGAGGGATGACATCAACACCCCATTTCATAGCTAACATAAGAGCCGGGTGAGGAGCGTAGCAGTTATAGATCATAGCTGAAAGTTCACTCCCGGGTTCACCCCGGACTATCTTGTTTGCTACTTCGTAGGCAGTGATTGTGTTGCCATATAAAAAGTGAAGGGTAACCGCACCTAAAAACCATCCAGAGACCTGTGCAAGGATATAAGGAATGATCTCTCGCTTAGGAAAGTTCTTGAAAAAGGCGAGGGCGACCGTAACCGCTGGATTTAGGTGGGCACCGCTGATACCACCCACAGCAAAGATCGCCAAAGCCACAGCGATGCCGAACAAGAGACTCGACTGAAAGAGTCCGTATGCTCCAGTGGTTACCGCTACTGCTATGCTCATGAGACCAAAGAGGCTAAGTATCCAACTTCCTAATACCTCACCTGCCAGTTTTTTATATAGTTTGTTCAACCGCAAACCTCCTGCATTTTCATGTAGAATCTTTCATTTTACGATAATGCGAAATATATCTTATGGCGAATTCATCCTTACCCATTAGAAGGTCAGAAGCGAGGATTGCCTGGCGAACTGTGGTTACTGTGGGATCGGCGATAACCATAGTTAACCCTCTCTGGATAGCCATTGAAAGAAAGGCAGCATTTATCACAGACCTTTCAGGTAGTCCATGAGAAATGTTGCTCCCACCAATCACCAGGTTGACTTTTAGTTCTGTTGCGATCCTCTCTATAGCATCAAGAACACTCAGGGCAGATCTATAATCAGCCGCAACGGTCATTACCATCGGGTCTATGATTACATCCTCATGTGTGATGCCCATATCTTCTGCCCATTGGATAATCTTTTTTGCGATTTCAAATCTACCATCACAATCCTGTGGGATCCCATTTTCGTCCATTGTCAAGGCAACTACTGATGAACCGTACTCTTTAACCAGAGGCAGGATTTCTTTTAATGTCTTTTCTTCTCCTGTTGTCGAATTGATTAAAGGTTTACCCGGACACACCTTTAAAGCCGACTTAATCACAGAGACATTAGAAGAATCAATCGAGATAGGCACATCCACAACCCCTATGACTGCCTTTATAGAGGATACCAGAGCCTTTGGCTCATCAATTTCTGGTGAACCTACATTTATATCAATAACAACTGCTCCTGCCGCTACCTGCCTCAGTGCTTCTTCTTTTATATATGACATATCCCCTGATTTCAGATCTCTGGCTAATCGTTTCTTCCCAGTAGGATTTATCCTCTCTCCAATTATCACTGTGGGTTGATCCCTTCCTATAACTACTTCTGTATTTTTACCCTTCAAGATGGTATGAACCCCGCACCACGGTTTGGCACCCGTGGCTTCGGGGTCTGACCATTCGGGAGAACAACCCCGTTCCTCCCCACCTTGCCTATCCCCCTTTGCGGAGCAAGGCCGGGGACAGGCGGGGCTTCCCGTTGGTGTGGGGTGAATTGTGGATTCTCTCATTTATTTGAATTCCTCTTTATTTTCCGATTTTAAATGTTACTATCATAACATAAAATTGGAGGTTCTCATCCATATAAGAATGAGAACCTCCTTTTAGGATAGAGGGTTAAGAGGCTCTTCAGATTTTTTCCAATGCCTCAAGTGACTTGTGTTTTCCTTCAATGCCTTTTGCCGCCCAGAAACAGGCTGCTATAAACCCACCTGATATGAAGATGGCCATAACATACGCAACATCCGCGAGTGACTTGGTAGCCTGATATACACTCGCCAGGAGAGGTGGGGCGATGACTCCACCAAGTCTTCCAAAGAAGGTACACCAGCCGATCCCTGCAGCCCGTATTCGAGTTGGGAAGATCTCTGACTTAATCACATATTCTGTAACCCAACCCCATGTGTAGACAAACTGCATAATGCAGAGAGAAATCAGTGCTGTTGTAGGGCTATTGACTATGAGCATACTCAGGGCAGCAAAGGGATAAGCCCCATAGGAAAGCACCCCTGTGACCTTTCTGCCGACTGTGTCTACCATAATCGTAGAGGTCAGACCACCAAGGAAGGCGAAGAAAAAGGCTATCATGAAGTAAAAGGGAACAATCTCAGGTGGGGTCTTGGTCATCGGGAAAAGAACAAGTGAAGCATAGGCGATTGAGCCATAACCGAGTGCCACCTGTGAAAAATTCATGAAAGCCCCTAAAGCCACTCTTCCAGGGTATTTGGTGTATAATTCTTTTGTCTGGTCCCAGACATTTTGTCGAACCCCGGAACGAATTATAATAGGCTCTACAGGAGCCAATTCCTTCAAGCCTTTTATCTCCATTATACGTCTTTCAGCGGTGTCCACAATTACCTTAGCCTCATCCATCCTCTGCCTGTCTATCAACCAGCGGGGAGATTCAGGGACGGTTTTACGAGCCCATAGTGCGAAGAGGGCAAGAAGTACAGCAAGCACGAAGCCTGCCCTCCAGGCGATTTCAGCCGGGAAAAGTTTTAAAGCAAACATTACAAGCATGGCAGAGGCTATTGCTCCGAGAGGCCACATGGACATAATAAAGGCATCTATCCTTCCTCTCATCTTTCTCGGGACGAACTCTACAACCGCAGAACTGATAGCCGCATATTCTCCACCTATGCCAATAGCAGCCATAAACCTGAGGAAGATAAATATCCAGATATTAGTAGAGAAGGCGCAGCCTACTGTAAAGAGTGCATACCATACGAGGGTTAAGATAAACATCTTCTTACGACCATACCTATCAGATAGATAACCAAAAACAACCGCTCCAACCATTATGCCTATCAACCAGACACTTACTGTAAGGGACCCTTGAAGAGGAGTAAATTGCCATATCTTCTTCAAAATACCGAGAATACTTCCGATGATACTTGCCTCAAGTGAGTCTAAAAACCAGGCAAATCCCAGGGCAAATACTATTCTGGTCTGCCACCTGGTCCACGGTAGTCTATCAAGCCTGGGTTCGACATCGCTTTTTATTTCGACTGCATGTGCTCTTTCCATTTAACTACCTCCCTTCCCAAATTACTACAGAAATACTTAAATCCACTCAGAAATTACTATCACCCTCAGTTATCACCCCCTTTCTAAAAATCATTTCTTGCCGTCAATCAGTTCAGCAGCCTTCTCTGCTGCCCTGATAGCATCCGGGGCATACCCGTCTGCCTCGATATCCATGGCGTATTTCTCAGTGACAGGAGCACCTCCTACAAGGACTTTGACCTTATCCCTTATTCCTTCTTTCTTGAGAAGTTCAATGACCCGCTTTAACTCAGGCATGGTAGTACTGAGCAGGGCTGACATTCCAAGAAGGGGGGCTTCCTCTTTGCGGAGGGCTGAGAGGAATTTTTCTTCAGGGACATTGATTCCAAGGTCAAACACTATAAACCCTGCATTTTCTAACATCATACCTACCATGTTTTTGCCAATATCGTGTAAGTCATTTTTAACTGTTCCCAGGACTACTCTGGCTTTCGGTTCTGATTCATTTCTGACTAAAAAAGGTTTAAGGATCTCCATCCCTGTTTTCATTGCCCTTGCTGATAGAAGAACCTCGGGAATGTAGGCTTCGTTACGTTTAAAACGCTCACCTAAAGTTAACAATCCTTTCTGTAAACCCTCATAAAGTATCTGGTTCGGATTCACTCCCTGATCTAAAAGTTCTCTTGTTACCTTGGCTGTTTCTATGTGATTCCCTTTTTCAACCAAACTTGCAAGAAGTATCATATCAGACATTATTTTTATTCTCCTCCCCTGTCAAAAGAGATTTATTTCAGTTATATCTTCAGCGGATATTTCCCATAGTCTTTCAGTGCCTCCATCATTGCCCAGATATTTTCTGTAGGGACATCCTGATAGAGCAGATGAGCCGGCATAAATACATAGCCACCACCCGGGGCATATGCACTGAGAAGCCTTTTTACCTCTTCTCTAATCTCTGCTGGTGTCCCCTGGGGCAATAACTGCTGTGTATCCAGTCCACCCTTGAATGCCAGCCTGTTTCCATATCTCTTTTTGATTGCTACATAGTCCGATTGCACACCTGTAGGTTGCATTGTGCTTATAAATCCCACACCCAATTCAATGAGGTCATCGAATATGAGACTGAAATCGCCACATGAATGATACAGGATGATTATCTCGGGGTTTGCTTTTTTAAATGCCTTGATCATCCTGCCGAGGCGAGGTTTTACCAGTTTTCTCCAGAGGTCAGGAGGTATAAGCAATCCCATCTGGGTTCCCACATCATCCCCGATCCTGATAATATCAACCCCTTCATTTACTGCGTGAGTCCCGAGGACAATATAATAGTCAGCAAGACCATCAAGAACCCTTCCGACCCAGTCAGGGTCGTCATATGAGTCAAGGATGAACTTCTCCATCCCTCGAAGGTGAGCCATAGATGCTTCGTAAAGAGAACTTGAAAGGTCAACAATAACAACATAATCATCATGATATTTTTTCATTACTCTTCTAATCTCGTTCAATCTTCTGGGATCATTTGGATTGGGCCATTGATAAGTATCAAGATTCTCTTTATTTTCAAGGGGGTGCTTTATTGGATTATTGAAACCTGACTGCCTTTGATAGACAACCCCCCACTCGCTGGTAAAGGTCTCCCCTTCGACTAAATCACCCACACTCATCTCCATGAGTGCGTTGATACCGACCTGACAGACAATCGCATCGTTACCTATCCGGGGTCCCAAATCTTCTCCAGAAACACCGAATATCTGAGAAAGTCTCTCCCCAATTTCCTTTCCCCATCGAATCAGTTGGGGTACCCTATCTGGTTCTTTATGATTTAATGCCATCAAGAATCTTTCCCTGGGTTTCATCTCAGAGTTATAAGTTTCCTCCTCTCTATAAATTTTCTATGCCCATCAATTCTAAAGCCTTCTCAGCGGCTGATGTCCCATCAGGAGCAAAACCGTTTGCTCCTACCTCAATAGCAAAGCTTGGAGTAACGGGAGCACCTCCTATCATGACCTTTACCTTTTCCCTGAGTTTCCTCCGCTTAACAAGTTCAATGACATCTTTAATTCCAATCAGGGTGGTGCTCATTCTGGCTGAGAGGGCTAAAATATCGGCGCTTTCTTGCTCAACGACAGAAACAAAATCCTCAGGTGAAACATCCACTCCCACGTCTATCACCCTGAATCCAACTGTCTCAAACATAATCTTAACTATGTTTTTACCAATATCGTGAAGGTCATTTTTTACCATTCCAAGGACAATAATCCCTTTCGGTTGCTCCATTCTGCCGTTAAGGTGGATTTTGAGAACCTCCATACCTGCATGGAGGGCTTTATTACCCATCAAGATTTCAGGAAGGAATGTCTCGCCACTTTTAAATTGTGCTGCCAGCCTCTCCATTCCTTTTTGTAACCCATGAATCAATATGTCCCGGGCATCGATTCCCTGCCAAAGGACCTTTTGCGTCCACTGTTTGACCTGTGAATCTTCTCCGTTCTCTACCATTTTCGCAAGGGTTTCCAAATTATCTTTGCTGATAAGCAAAACCTTAGCCTTATCCATTCTGTCTGTTTTGACTTCTATTATCTTTTCCTTTAACGGATAAGTCCCATAGTCTCTCAAAGCCTCAAACATTGCCCAGATATTGTGCAGGGGAACATCGCCATAAAGAAGATGAGAGGGCATAAATATGTATCCACCCCCCGCACCTAAGGTTCGAACTAATCTCCGAACCTCTTCTCTGACATCTTCAGGAGTCCCCATAGGAAGGAGACATTGAGTATCTAACCCCCCCTTGAATGCCAAATATTTGCCAAACTCCTCTTTGATCTCAGAAAGATTCATAGAACCTACTTCCTGCATTGAACTTATTAATTGGACACCAATATCAATGAGATCAGGAATGATGGGACGAAAGTCTCCACAGGAATGATAAAGAATGATAATTTCCGGGTTCACTTGCCTGAAGGTCTGGACCATCCGAAACAGCCGGGGTCTAACCAATCTCCTCCAGAGCTTTGGATGAATTAACATCCCCCGTTGAGAACCAATATCATCACCAATCCTGATAATATCTGCACCTTCCATGATTGCCTTGGTTCCAAGGACGGAATAGTAATCTGTTAGTTCATCTAAAAGCCTGCCAGCAAAAATAGGGTCCTCGTAGCAATCTATAAGAAACTGCTCCATTCCTCTTAAATGGGCAGCGGCTGCCTCAAAGAGGGTGCTGGAGAGGTCAGCTATAATGGCAAATTCTTTACCATACTTCTGGATAATAATTCTGAGTTTCTCTATCTTTTTTGGATCATCAGGGTTTGGGAACTGATACCCATCAAGGTCTTTTTTATTCTTTAATGGATGCCCAACAGGGTTATTAAAACCCAGCCGCCTTTCATACCTAACACCCCATTCATTAGTATAGGTTTCACCTTGTTCCAGGTCTCCGATGCTCATCTCCATCTCAGAGTTGATTCCTAACTGGCAAACAATCGCATCGTTACCGATTCTAACTTCCAATTCAGGACCTGTTACTCCGTATATCTCCCCCACTTTCTCTCCCACTTCTTTTCCCCAGCGGATCAGTTGGGGAACACGATCGGGCTCTTGATGGTGAATAGCAGCTAAGAATCTCTCACGAGGTATCATTTACAACCTCCCTGAACTATTCTTGAAGCAATAGTTGTGCCAATGAATTTAATTAAAATAACTATTTGAATTTAAAACGGAATTTGTAAAAATGAGGTTAAAGAGAGAGTTTAAATATGTCCAAATATAAGACATGTCCAGTTAGACAATGTCCAATCTTCACAGACCATATTTTTTAAGTTTTATATAAAAAGTGGAGCGAGGAATACCCAGAACCTTTGATGCCTTACGCTTATTGCCATGCGTTAGTTCAAGTGCTCTTCGAATATGAGCCACTTCTATATCTTTCATAGATTCTCCAATAGATATCGAAGGAAGTTTTGAAAGTCCTATGTTTTTTTGTCTCTTCGTGAGAGGAAGACTTTTAACACCGATGATCTCTCCATTAGTAAGATTCATTGCTCCTTCTATCACATTCTCCAATTCTCTGATATTCCCGGGCCATGAGTAATCCTTGAAAATGGTCATTACATCTTCGGAAACATATCGGATCTCCTTGCCTGTTTTCTTATTGAGTTTATTTAAAAAATGCTTCACAAACAATGGGATATCTTCCTTCCTCTCCCTTAATGGAGGAATATAAATTGGGATAACTTCCAGACGATAAAAGAGGTCTTCCCGGAATTCACCTTTTTGTATTTTTTCTTGCAGATTAAATCGAGTTGAAGCGATAACCCTGACATCTATCTCTAAGGTCTCTGTACCCCCGACACGCTCGATCTCCTTTTCCTGCAAGACACGCAGGAGTTTTACCTGCATTGGAAGCCCCATATCACCCACTTCATCCAGGAAGAGAGTCCCTTTATGAGCCCGCTCAAATCTTCCTGGTTTTCCACCTTTGCGTGCACCTGTAAAAGCCCCTTCTTCGTAACCAAACAACTCTGATTCTAAAAGATTATCAGGTATACCTGCACAATCAACTTTGATGAAAGGCAAATTTTTTCTTTTGCTAATGGAATGAATGGCATGAGCAAAAAGTTCTTTTCCTACACCGCTCTCTCCATATAATAGGACCGTTGAGTCACTCTGTGCAGCAAGATAAGCAAGGGACTTTGCCTTTTCGATCGCTTCACTGTTTCCCACAATGTTATCAAACCCAAATTTGCTTCCCAGGACTTTTTTCAACTGCCTCAATTGACTTGCCATTCCCTTTAGCTTAGTCATGTCTTTAAAAATATGACCATCTTCGCCTTGAAAACAGAAAGATTTCCTGCATCCTGCCATAACTTCTTCTTCATCCGTTGAAAAGATGACCACCTCGATATTTTTAAAAGAGGGCCCAACTATGATACCACGTTCAAACGATTCGTTAGGGATAATATGTCGTGTAATCTTGATGGAGGTTAAGGAGAGTAGTTTACCAATAGTCTCGTCGCGATTAATTCCAAGGTTTCGACTGGTATTCTGACTGATATAGACTATAACACCATTCTTATCTATGATAAATAAGTCATCGAAAATGCAGTCGAGAATACTCTCCAGAATTGTATTTCGTCTAACCAGAGAGAATAAGTCTAACTTATCATCAAATATCTCTAAAGAATCTTCCATAACTACACATAATACTCTATCACCTATCTAAGTTCTATGTCAAGATACCTCGGTTAAATTTTACTGCAAAAGAAACCTAATCGTAGCAAGACTGCCATAGACAAAGAAACAATATCATATAAAATTAAAATAAAAAGAGAAAATAATGGATATCCTAAAAAGTATCGAAGATGCAGTTGTCCAAAGAAACATCCAAGATGTGAAGACCCTGACTCAAACTGCTCTGGATAATAACATTACCCCAACAGACATCCTCAACAAAGGACTGATCAGGGGTCTTGAAATCATCGGTGATCTCTTTGAGCGCCAGGAAATATTTGTCCCTGAGCTCCTTCTATCTGCCATGGCCATGAAGGAAGGTCTCTCCCTGTTAAAGCCAATTCTTGAAAAAAGTGATATTCCTCCAATTGGAAAGGTAGTAATCGGTACGGTAGAAGGTGATGTACATGATATAGGCAAGAATATCGTCTCAATGATGCTTACAGGGGCAGGATTTCATGTGATTGATCTTGGCATTGATGTCTCTGCACAGAAGTTCCGCGAGGTAGTAGAAAAGGAAAAAGCAGATATCCTCGCACTCTCCTGCCTTTACACACCTACCCGTTTAGCAATGAAGGATGTTATTAGTGCTTTGCAAGAGGATAATTTACGGAACAATGTCAAAGTCCTCATTGGTGGAGCCCCTATCGACCAGAAATTCGCAGATATGATCGGAGCGGATGGGTATGCGTCAGATGCTCCATCCGGAGTAAAGAAATCTTTGGGTTGGCTGAGGAAATAACAAACAGCCAATGCAAAGAGACTGGAGGAGGTTATGCAAGAGGATAAGATTTTCCAAGAACGAAGAGCACGAATTAACGAGCTTCGTGCAAAAAATGAGAAGATGAGTTGCAGGCAAAGGGCGATGACGGCGGTTAAACATCAAGAACCTGATAGGATTCCTATCGACAACTGGATGGTCCCCGAGATTCAAAAAAAGACAATGGAATACTTTGGCTGCGAGAATTATGAAGAACTGCTGAAGTTCCTTGGGATTGATTTCAGAAACAATTATGGGCCAAGCTATGTAGGACAGACCTTCAAAAAACACCCTGATGGAACGGTAGAAGACCTCTGGGGCGTAAAGAGAAAGATCGTTACCTATGGTAAAGGGACAGACCACGAGGGGACCTACTCTGAGGTCGCCGAGTCTCCTCTTGAACAGATGGCGACCGTTGAGGAGATAGAAAGATATGACCGCTGGGCAAGCCCTGCTTGGTGGGATTATTCTGCAGTGAAGAAGGACTGCCTGGTTTATCACCCCGATTATGCGGTCATCAATGTAGGAGACCGTCTTGATCGAACCGCACAATTGAAACCCATGATGTATCTAAGAGGAGTCCAGCAGACATTTGTCGATCTGGCACTCAATCCCAAGATCGTCGAGGCAATCAGAGACCATATTATCAATTATTTTGTTGAATACAACCACCATGTCTTTAAATCGGCTAATGGGGAGATTGATATCTTCATGATGGGCGACGACATAGGAGGTCAGACTGGTCCTCTGCTCAGCCTCGATATGTGGAGACGCTACTTCAAGAAAGGATTCAAGACCTACATAGACATTGCCCACCAGTATGGCATCCCTGTGATGTATCATACCTGTGGGGATGTGAAACATTTTATACCCGACCTTATCGAATGCGGACTCGACATCCTCCAGTCTCTCCAACCCCGTGCGACCAATATGGACATTAAAAAATTGAAGAAGGAGTTTGGCAAGCACATCACCTTCCAGGGCGGGATGGATATCCAGCACGTCCTCCCTCTCGGGAAATCAGAGGATATAAGGGAGATGGTAAGGTATGCGATGGAATCAGCGAAGGTAGGGGGTGGTTACATCATCTGTACAGCCCATAATATTCAGGTGGATACCCCCATTGAGAATGTGGTTGCCTTATTTGAGGCATACCATGAGTTTGGAGCATACTGAGGTATAAGGGATGTTGGTGATCGGAGAAAAGATTAACAGTTCCATTAAGGGTGTGGAGGAGGCGATCCTCCAGCGAAACGAATCTTTTTTCCACGATTTGGCAAAATGCCAGATGCTCGCTGGAGCTGATTATCTTGAGGTGAATTCCGGATTTCGCATATATCCTGAAGAGGAGGCAGAGGATGTGGAATGGCTTGTCCCTTTAGTTCAGGGTGCAACAGAGCTCCCACTTTGCATCGATTCTCCTTACCCACTTGTCATTCAGACAGCCCTGAAACATCATAAAGGTGTAGCGATAATTAACTCAATCAATGGAGAGAGTGACCGATATGGAGAGATTCTTCCTTTGGCAAAACAGTATGGTTGTGGTCTCATTGCATTGACATCAGATAGAGGAGGCATTCCTTCCGGTGTATCAGGTCGCCTCAAAATAGCCGAGAGAATTGCCAATACAGTCTCAAATAACGGTATTCCCCTTAAGAATCTTTACTTTGATCCACTTGTCATGCCCTTGTCCTCTGATACAAAAAATGGTCTCCTGTTCCTCGAGACCTTAAAAGAGATTAAACGGTTATTCCCTGAGGCAAAAACTATTTCAGGCTTGAGTAATATATCCTTTGGTCTTCCAAGAAGGAGTCTTATCAATCAGGCTTTCCTGATCCTGTCCATCGAGGCTGGTCTGGACGCCGCTATCTTAAACCCGCTGGATCAAAGGCTTATGGCACTTATAAAAAGCACTGAGGCTATTCTAAACAAAGACCCTTTTTGCCTGAAATATATTGAGGCATATCGGGAGGGAAGGCTTGTATAAGCAAGGGAGGAGGTGATGTTATTGAAAGATCGAGGAAAATTATTTGATGGAACTTAACTTAAAATGAAAGGAGGCGAAAATTTATGGCACAAGAGACATCAGCAATGACAGCAGAAGAAAAGATACAGTGGGCTGAATGGGATAAAGGATACGCCTACTGGCGTAACAGAATCTTCATTATCCTTTGGATCACCTACGGTTCTTTTTATCTCTGCCGTGTCAATTACTCAATAGCCATCCCGGGGCTCATAAAGGAGTTTGGCTGGACAAAGGCAGAGTTGGGAGCAATCGGAACCGCCCTTTTCTGGGCTTATGCGATCGGACAGTTTGTGCATGGCCAATTAGCAGAGCGATTTTCTTCAAGGCATTACCTCTTGACAGTTATGCTGTCATCTGCCTTGCTAAATCTCCTGTTCGGACCTGCAGTGGCGATTGGACTTTTTGTTATGGGAGTCGTCTGGGGATTGAATGGCTTCATTCAGGCAGGGGGATGGGCTAACTGCATCAAGACGCTTGCTCACTGGTTTCCTCCAAAAGCCCGTGGAAAGAGGATGGGCATATATGGGGCATGTTATCAAGTCGGTAATGTGATGTCCTGGCTCTTAGCAGGGTATGTGGTAGCAAAGTATGGTTGGCGAGCGGCATTCATCGCTGCGCCTATGATCTTTGCTTCTATTGCGTTTCTAAACTTCATATTCGGCAGAAATAGACCAGAAGATGCGGGATTACCCCCTATAGAATGTTACGAACAGTATGGTGAGTTCAAGGGTAAATCAGTTGAAGAGATAAAAAAGCTCTGTAAACCCAGGAAGGAGAAGGAAGAACATGCTGGCTTCCGCTTCACCCTTAAACAAACGGTAGCGAATCCGAGAGTCGTGGCTGTGGCATGTGCATTTTTCTGCGTAGACATCATTCGGTATGGTTTCCTCCTCTGGGCTCCAACTTATCTATTCGAGGTTCAAAAGGCTGGGATAGCCAAGGCGGCATATACCGCTATTGCCATACCTGCTTTCGGCATCGCAGGGGCAGTTCTTTTCGGATGGGTCAGTGACAGATTTTTTGACCATCGTCGAGCCCCTGTCTCCGCTCTGGGTATGGGAGCCCTTGGGTTCCTGGCTATCTTCTACTATTATGGGGTTCCTGCAGGGGCATGGGTCTTAAGCTTCATTATTTTAGGGCTGATTGGATTCTGTGTCCTTGGTACTCAGGTAATCCTCGTTGGAGCAGTTCCAATGGACTTCGGGACAAGGAAGGCAGCAGGAGCAGCGGCTGGTTTCATTGACTCCTTCGGCTATATCGGTGCAGGTCTGACCGGTGTCATCAGTGGTCTTCTCGTGGATAAAATCGGGTGGGCTGCCGCTTTCTGGTTCTGGATCATAGCCGCATTTGTTTCATCAGCAATCTGCTTCTCACTCTGGAAATTCAAACCACCACCAGGAAAATATCTATAAATTGAACCAGAACTTCACAGTGGTGAGAGGGGGGAGTAATTCTCCCTCCTCCTTTACTTTTTTGGTATTTATGGTAAAATAAGATTATATTAAAATCTTTATTCCTATGAATTCTATTTATCAATTAAGATGCGCTATCATCAAGGGGAATATTAAAAAGGTCACTACTATCACAGAAAAATGCCTGCAGGATGGGTTTGTCCCTTCCACAATTATTGAACAGGGCATCTTAAAGGCAATGGGGGTGGTGGAAGAGAAGTGGAAAACCTATGAGTATTTTATCCCCAATGTCCTCGTCTCTGCCATCACCATCAAATTATGCTTGAATGTCCTTCGCTCTTCCTTTAGGTCTTCTATAGATACTCCTATAGGGAAGGCTGTGGCAGGAACCGTCAGGGGGGACATACACGATATCGGTAAAAATATGGTGGTGATGTTTATGGAAGGGGCAGGTTTTGAAGTCGTTGACCTCGGCGTTGATGTATCTCCTGAAAACTTTATCAAGGCTATCAAGAAAGAAAAGGCTGACATTCTTCTTCTTTCATGTCTTTATACGGTTACCATGCATGTCATGGAAGACACTATTATTTCATTGAAAAAGGCAGGACTGAGAGAAAGGGTGAAAACACTCGTCGGAGGTGCTCCTATTACCCAGGAGTTCGCAGACTGTATTGGTGCCGATGGATTTGGAGTTGATGCAATGGAAGCCGTCAGAAAAGCAAAGGATTTGCTACAGGTTGACAGTTATGATGGGTTATTGAGATATGATAAAAAAATCTTCAGTTAAGTGGAAGAACCATAACGAAGTCTATCCCTGCCAGGAAGAGGAAACTCTTTTTCCAAGGATTATCGATTCCTTTCAGAAGGCGATGAGACTGAAGGTTCATGTGATCCCTGTAGAGAAAGATGAGAAGATTCGCATGACCAATGAAGGAGGGTGGCATCCTTTTTGTGAACTAATTCAAAGCTACTTTCCAGGGAAAAAACATTGTGTCAAAGAAATCACCCGTGCAGCTCGGATAGCTGCTAAGATAGGAGAACCTTATATCTTCCAGTGCCATGCCGATATGATTGAGTTTGCAGCCGCCACTTTAAATGAAGATCAGAAAACCTTTGTTTTTATATGTGGCCCAGTGTTGTTGAGACATCCCGATTCATTCTTCGTGAATGATATCCTGGCAAAGATTCAATGTCTTTCCATCAATCCATTATTGCTGACGAAGATTATTCTTGAGATTCCTGTCTTCTCTGAGAGGCGTGTCCAGGCAGCTGCGGACCTTCTCTTTATGATCGCAAATTATTTCAGCAGGATGGATTCGACTTCACAGAAGCAAAAATATGAGATAAACAGACAACAGTCCATACTTGCTGAAGAACTTTTTATGATAAAAAAATCAGAAAATGACCTGAAGAAACTACGATCAGGAAACCTTTATTTCGGAGAAGATTTTTATAAAGAAAAAGAGCTCATAGACTTAATCAAGTTTGGAGAGAGGAAGAAGGCTAAAGCTATATTAGATGAATTGCTTGGAGTGTCGCTCTTTAGAAGTCATGAATATATCGGAATTTTAAAAGCACGGATACTCGAAATCATTGCAATCATTGCTAGGGCGGCGGTTGAGTCAGGAGCCAACCTCGAAGAAGTCTTAGGATTCAAGTATCAGTTTATACAGAATCTTGCCAATGATAACTCCCAGGAAAATTTTTATTACACCTTGAGGAAAGCCTTTGACCAGATATTTGAATGTATCTATCAGAATCGAAATATCCAACATACCCGTGTCTTTACCAAGGTAAAGGAATACATCTGGAACAATTACAATCAGAACATTTCCTTACAGAAACTGGCAGAGGCAGTAGGGATCAGTTCATATTATCTGAGTCATCTTTTTCGCAAGGAGATGGGCATCTCTTTTCTGGAATACTTGACATCGGTCAGGATCGCTGTGGCGAAAAGCCTTCTGAAACAAGCAACGATGACCGTATTAGATGTTTGTCTTGAAGTTGGTTATCAGGACCCAAGTTACTTCGCTAAGGTCTTCACTAAGAAAGAAGGGGTTCATCCATCTGAATATAGGAAACTATTAAACCTTCAAGCGGCTGAACACTCTTCAGACAGAATTTAGGCATCCATCATTTATCCTCGTGAGGTTTAAGATTTTTCTTGACATTTGTTTAGAATTGTTCTAAAACAATAATTGTTAAAAATGAAAGTGGATGCATCAAAATACAGGGATAAGGGTCTAAAGGCGACACCACAGAGGATGGCGATTCTAAAGGTGCTTGAGGGTAATACATCCCATCCCTCTGCAGAGGAGATATACAGAGAAGTGCTAAAGGACTATCCAACCGTCTCCTTTGCAACGGTTTACAATACCCTTCAGGTACTTAAAGACAGCAGAGAAGTACTTGAGCTTAATATTGACAGAGATAAGAATCGCTATGACCCGAACACAAACCCTCATTACCATATAATCTGTACTGAATGTAAAAAGGTCGAGGATATATTTACTAAAGAAATTATAGAACCTGATATACCATCTGAGATTAAAAGGCGATTTAAGATTACCAGATTAAGTATACAGTTCTACGGTATATGCAGGGAATGTCAGCAAAGAGAGAAGGAGGTGAGGGGAAAGACAGCTAAAAGTTAAAAGTTGAAAGTTTAAAGTTTACATAAATCAAAATACCATAAGGAGGAACAAAAGATGGCTGATTTAATTAATGAAGTCCAATTAGGGGTCGCAAAAGGAACGGTAGTTGAAGATGATGTTAAGATGAACTTTCAGGGTGAATGCTCTGAGGTAGGACTCTATCTTGCAATGGCAAGACAGGCACAAAGGGAAGGCTACCCTGAGGTTGCTGAGATACTCAAGAGGATTGCATGGGAAGAGGCAGAGCATGCATCTCATTTTGCTGAGCTTAATGGTATGGTCTCATTGAGTACAAAGGAGAATATAGAAAAGATGCTTAATGGTGAAACTGGCGCAAATAAAGGTAAAAAGAGTGCCGCTACAAAGGCAAAAGAAAATAACATAGACCATGCCCATGACTATTTCGATGAGTCCTCAAGAGACGAGGCAAGGCATGCCCGGATGCTTGAAGGACTGCTGAAGAGATATTTCTAAATGCCGAAAAAAGAAAAAGGGGACGGTTCTGTCAAGAAAATAGAACCGTCCCATTTTTCTTACGCTTTTTTCTTTGTTTTTTCCTTTTTTTCTTTTTCCTCTTTCTCTTTTTTCTTTACATCGTCATAATCCACAAACTCAATGATAGCCATTGAGGCAGCATCGCCAAGAC
>JBFLZU010000086.1 GCA_040756155.1 Nitrospirota bacterium
TTTGTTTCGGATTTGGTGCTTCGTGCTTCAAATTTCCTTGTGCTACACACAAGGCCCGTCCGACTTGCATGTGTTAGGCGCGCCGCCAGCGTTCGTTCTGAGCCAGGATCAAACTCTCCAAAGAATTCTTATACTTGTAGGACCCGAAGGTTACTGCTATTCAGTTTTCAAAGATCAATCCCTCTGCGGTGAAGTCTCATGCCTTCTTGCTGAGTCTTTCTTAAAGTGGGTGCCTCGATAGAAACTTTAGGCTTCCCGCCTCAGGCAGGCATGCACACCGTTCCTACGACCTGGCCCCCTGACTCTTCATTGTTCCTCAGCACATCACTGCATGATCTCACTCACCGCAGAAGAGAAAAAAAGAACCATACCAGACGCTTCCTCAACACCTTCTGGTATGGCTTACACCTCCAGATATTATAGGCGTCTGAACTAAGTTCTCATTACCCCCTCTAATGCCCCTGCCGTTCTTCTCATCTCCTCCCTTACTAAGTTTCTCAAATACATCGTAAGGGTCATGGCATATCGTTCTGCCATTTCCTTTAAGAATTTATATTCCTCTTCTGAGACATGGGTATTAATTACCCGCTTCCCATTAGGGGGTTTTGCCATCCTTTTCCTCTACTACAAAAATACCACTTTTAAGTTAAAAGTCAAACCTGTTAGATCAGAAGTATTTTACGAAAATAGCAAATTATCTCGCTAAAACTACTCAAATCGGGTATTTTTTAACAAATACTTATTTTTAACCAAAAATGCAAAATGAGTGTATAGCGACTGAAAAAACTTGACTAAAATTTACATTATTATATATGTTATCACCCAAAAAAGTAAAGATGAATTTAGATGAATTTATCAGAGATTAAATCATGGCTTGCATTAGGTCTGACTCCTGGCATTGGTAGTGTTACCTTTAGAAGGTTGATTGAACGATTTGGTTCTCCTGAGGCAGTTTTATCTTTTCCTATAGACGAGATCGAAGATCTATGTGGTATAAAGAAAGAAATAGCGAAGGGTATTTTCAGTTCTGATCGGAGAGAACTGGTTGAAAGAGAACTTTATCTCGCAGAAAAGTATAATATACGGATTCTAACGCTTACTGAAAATCTTTACCCTGTTAACCTGAAACGGATACATGATCCGCCCCCTTATATATATGTGAGAGGGGAATTGCAGGAATTAGACAGATATGCCATTGCTATAGTCGGCTCGAGGGATGCAACTCATTATGGTAAAACTATAGCAGAAAAACTCGCATACGATTTAGCCAGGAAGGGGTTAACAATTGTCAGCGGGATGGCGAGAGGGATTGATACATTTGCCCACAGAGGTGCGATTGCGGCATCGGGTAGAACCATTGCTGTGCTTGGTTCAGGAATAGATATAATTTATCCGCCAGAGAATAAACAATTGATGGAGAAGATTGCAGAGCACGGTGCAGTGATAACAGAGTTCCCCTTTTCTACAAAACCAGAGGCAGGAAATTTCCCTTCGAGAAATCGTATCATAAGTGGACTTTCGCTGGGTGTTGTACTTGTCGAGGCATCATCTGAGAGTGGTTCTCTTATTACTGCTAAGGCAGCCCTTGAGCAGGGTAGAGAGGTTTTTGCTGTGCCAGGTAATATCACATCAAAGACAAGCCGTGGGACGAATATGCTCATTAAAGATGGCGCTAAACTTATCGAAGATGCGGACGATATTATAGCAGAGCTCTTACCACAGATTAAAGGCACTATAAAGGAGAGAGGTGGTAAAGATAGTGTTGAAATAACACTCTCCGAAGAAGAAGCGGTAATCTACAAATATCTCTCCTCTGAACCAGTGCATATAGATTATATTACGAGAGTGTGTGGACTTACATCAGGCACTGTTCTCTCAGTGCTTCTTGATTTAGAACTCAGGGGTGCTGTAAAACAGCTTCCAGGAAAGATGTTTGTTAGGGAGATATAAGTTTGGGAACGAAGACAAAAGCCCTTGTAATAGTTGAATCTCCTGCGAAGGCAAGGACTATAAATAAGTTTCTCGGCAGGGAGTTTATGGTAAAAGCCTCCATAGGTCATGTGAAGGATCTACCTGAGAAGGAGCTCGGTGTAGATATTACGAGGGATTTTCTGCCGAAATATGTAACGATCAGAGGAAAAGGTAAGATACTCTCAGAGATTAAAAAGTCAGCCCGTATGGCCGAAAACATATATCTGGGGCCCGATCCTGACAGAGAAGGTGAGGCTATAGCATGGCATATAGCAGAGGAATTGAATGGATCAAACGAAAATATTTACAGGGTTTTGTTTAACGAAATTACTAAAAAAGCTGTCCTTGATGCAATAGCAAACCCAGGGAAAATAGACCATAATAAAGTAGAAGCACAGCAGGCAAGGAGAATAATGGATCGGCTTGTTGGTTATAAGATAAGTCCATTATTGTGGAAGAAAGTGAAACGAGGACTCAGTGCTGGCAGAGTGCAATCTGTTGCTGTCAGGCTAATTGTTGATAGAGAAAAGGAAATATCATCATTCATACCAGAGGAGTACTGGAGTATAACAGCACACCTGCAGGGGAAAACCCCACCCGATTTTTCAGCCAGGCTTATAAGGCATAAGGGCAAGAAGATAGAAATAAAAAGGGCAGCGGAGTCAGAACAGATTCTCAGGGATCTAAAAGGAAAGCCCTTTATTGTTGATTCTGTTGAAACAAAGGAAAAAAAGAGGTACCCTGTTCCTCCATTTACAACGAGTACACTTCAGCAAGAATCGGCAAGAAAACTGAGGTTTACTGCAAAAAAGACGATGCTTATTTCCCAGCAGCTTTATGAGGGACTGGACATTGGTTCTGAAGGAAGTGTTGGACTGATAACATATATGAGGACAGATTCAGTACGAATCTCTGATGAGGCACGGTCTGAGGCAAGAGGATATATAGTGGAGCGATTCGGTAAGGATTACCTTCCTGTAAAGTTACCAATTTATACAAGTAGAAGAGGTGCGCAGGAGGCGCATGAGGCTATACGACCGACATCGGTTCTGAGAGAGCCAGATTCTATAAGAAGATACCTCACAAGAGACCAGTATGAGATTTACAGGATAATCTGGATGAGATTTATAGCAAGCCAGATGAATCCAGCCCTGATTGATCAGACATCTGTGGACATAAAGGCAGGGGATTATATATTTAGAGCTACAGGGACAACAGTGAAGTTTCATGGATTTATGACAGTTTATACAGAAGGGATGGATGAGGATAAAGGTAAAGGGATTGAAGATGAGGGAGAGGTGCTTCCACCACTACCGGTTGGTGAGCCTTTAAAGGTTCTTGGTATAGAACCAAGACAACACTTTACTCAACCACCGCCAAGATATACAGAGGCATCACTTGTAAAGACGCTGGAAGAAAAAGGCATTGGAAGACCAAGCACATATGCAACCATCCTTTCAACGATACAGGAGAGGGAATATGTCAAAAAGATAGAAAACAGGTTTCATCCAACAGAACTCGGAGTGATTGTAAATGATCTTTTAGTAGCAAACTTCCCAGATCTTCTCGATGTAACATTTACCGCAAAGATGGAAGAAGAACTTGATAAGATTGAAGAGGGGAATCTTAGGTGGGTCGAGGTGTTGAAGGATTTCTACAGCCCATTCAGTAAGAGTCTTGAGTCCGCATTCAAAAACATGAAAAGTATAAAATCAGAAGAGATACCTACGGATATTCTGTGCGATAAATGTGGTAGGAAAATGGTTATAAAATGGGGGAGGCATGGTCAATTCCTTGCATGTTCTGGTTATCCTGAATGTAAGAATGCAAAAAGGTTTACAAAGGAAGAATCTGGTATCCTTAGTGTAATCGAAGAAGAGAAAACAGAGGAGCTTTGTGAAAAATGTGGAGAGCCTATGGTAATAAAAAAGGGAAGGTTCGGCAAATTTCTCGCCTGTTCTCAGTATCCATTATGCAAATACACAAAGCCCATAAACACAGGTGTCAGATGCCCTGAAGCAGAATGCAAGGGTTTCTTGATAGAACGAAGCACAAAGAGAAGAAAAAAATTCTACAGTTGTAGCAACTATCCTGAATGTAAATTTGCGATATGGGATAAACCGGTTACTGAGGAGTGTCCACAATGCGGGATGCATTTTCTTGTTGAAAAGTGGAAAAGTGACGGCAGTCTTCAACTTAAATGTATAAAGAAGAATTGTGGGTATAAAAGGGATTACTCTGACAACCCTGTTACGTGACCTTATTTCACATATTCTTGTGCAGAAATACAAGATCTTGTGCAAATCCTTACAAGTATTCCTCTGTCTCCTTATCATTATTGTATCTGATTATCTTTTAAAATCTCTTTAAAAACAAACATTTATCCAAAAAAGACAGACAATCCCAGCCTTTTGGCATCCTTTTTGCTTTAAATAACACCGTCAGTAATTTAAAATTTATCTTAAGAGGGTTACTTAATAATGAAGTATAATCATGCAAAGGGTATTCTTATAATGGCTTTTATCTTAGTTTCAGCGTTTACTTTATCATCAAGGGCAGAGGCAGAAGATGTATGTGCCTATGAATGTGGTGGTGTTACGCCGATTACGGATTGCACTTTGGTAACAATTGGCTGCACAGATTTTAAGATCTTGCCATGATATTCTTTTTACTACTGTATATATCGTAATCCCGAGTATATTTTAGTTTTATTCAAGCGTCCTGTTGATACTTTTTGGCTTGTTTTGGATTGGGGGTATCAAGATACATCTGAGGGGAGAAAATTTATGTATGATAGAATGATGCAGGTTGCAAAGGATACTGTGCATTGGTGGTGTCCTGATGTCCCAATTATAGAACCTTGTCCTACATCTACCGCATCCCTATTATCTGGTATTACTCCTTGGTGGTGTCCAGTGCCTGAGGTAGAGATAACCTTACCGATGACTGTTTATCAGTGTGATCCAGAGTTTAAAATTACTCCACCTTATTATGATTATACTAAAAAGAGTCTGTGCAGTAAGGGTTGCGCTCTTACATCCATAACGATGGTGTTGAATTACTACCTGAATAAAAAAGGACAGCCGATGGTGGATATTGTGAGTCTGAATGAGTGGATGAAGGATGATAAAAATAACGGATTCAGACCTAATGGAGACATTGAGTGGCCTGCTGTTGCAAAATATCCAGATGCAAATATATCTTACGATGTTGATAGCTCTAAAATACCGGACAAAGATAAGGTAGATAATGAATTAAAGGCTGGTCATCCAGTAATTTTAAATGTAAAAGGTGGAAAACATTTTGTTGTTGCAGTAGGTAAAGAGAACGACACATACAGGATAATTGATCCTGGTTATACGCCACAGATAACAATCTTGAAAGAGAGATACAACAATAAATTTGATGGTATTCGTATCATAAAACCTCGTTAGGGGGAGAGGAGCTATGAAAAAGATAAATTTATTTATATTTATAGGGTTGTTACTTCTTGCTTTGATAGTGACAACATCGGTCTGGTCAGGGAGAAATACTCTAAGTGATATATCTATTCATATAGATACTGAGAGTCCTGATGTATATGCAAAGCTATTACTAATAGACTCTCAAAGTAAGAAGACAGGATATGATCCTTCAATTGGTTCAGAGGTATCTCAAATTCCTCAATCACAATCTTTCACTGAGGGGATTGATGATGATATGACTGGAGAACGTGGAGTCGAGGGATACAATGTAATAGTTGGTGACCCATTAGCAGGCAACTATACCCTACAGGTAATTGGAAATATGACATCGTTATATACACTTTCAATATATACCTCTGATACCTCCGGTAAATCACAGAGAATAAACCTTAAAGGTATCACAACCCCTAATATAATCTCAGAATTTAAGATCCATTACGACCCAACCCCAGGGGCAAAACCAACTGTAGTTCGTGTAGCCACCATACAGAGCACAAAGCAGGATGTAACATTATCATACAATGTTGGCTGGATAACGAATGCAGGGATTGTAAAGAGCCTTCTTGCAAAGCTTGATGCAGCAGAGAGTGCATTAAACAGAGGGCAGAAGAAGACCACAGCAAATCAACTGAATGCCTTTATAAATGAGGTAAAGGCACAGAGTACATTCCATATAAAACCAGAGTGTGCAGAGATGCTCATTGAGGATGCTGAATACATCCTTAAACATCTATAAGTTCTCTCTCAAGTTTCCTGAGGTTTAACTTACTTAACATCTAACCTCGCATTCAACACAACAGATGGATATTTCCAATTCGCACCCTTATTAATCCTTCCTCTTGAGCTATCTCAAGGTATCTTTGTGCATCTCTCCTATATGTTGTTGGAAGGTCTGACATATAGAAATGTGGATAAAACCCAAGAAGGGCGTAGGGTATGTTCTTATCAAGAGATGCAATGAACCGTGCTATGCCTCTTATCTCTTTTTCATCGATATAGCCAGGCACAAGAAGTGTACTTGCTACCAATAATGGTGGTACTGTTCTCTCCTTTATACTCTCTGACACAAAGGCAAAGTTTTCCAATGTCCTTCTATTCGTAACACCTGTCAGGGCGATATTTAAATTTTCATTCCATGTCTTGAGGTCAAACTTTATACAGCCACCTGAATTGAGGGATAACTCTATCATCTCTTTGAGAAGCCCTTTATTCATTGTCCCATTAGTTTCCCAGCATATCCGCAGTATCCTGTCTTTGTTTTTTTCAATCGCAAGTCTTGATGCCTTCAGGGCAAAGGGAAGCTGGGGTGTCGGATCTCCTCCAAAATAACAGATGCATGAGGTAGTTCTGTCAACAGCATTTGCAAGCTCTTCTGCCTTTCTCCTTGCCGACTTGAGGGTCTCGTCCCTGAAATGCCAGTTCTGGCAGAAGAGGCAATCAAAAGAACATGCATGGAAGAATACAGCAAGGTTTTTATATCCATATTCAGGACCATCTTTGTAGGCGTATTTTGGAAATCCTGCACCCATGCCGCCAGCACAGACCCAGTCTGCAACACAGTTAGTAGGGAGTGAATCATAATACCATGAAAGTTTTCCTTCTTCAGGAGTAACACCTGTAAGCCTTCCATCCTTATTTCTTCTAAGCCCACAGAATCCGAGACTATCCGCTGATATCCTGCACTCATTAACACATATATTGCATGGAATCCCATTAATATCATCTGGATGCTTTGGAGGAAGTCCAAAGGCTTCTCTGCTTTTTCTGTGGGATCTTTCAGCATATGGGATTGCCTTATCGGGTTTTTCTCTTATGCATTCAATACACAGATTGAGACCCTCTGAGATTAGTTCAGATGTTTGCCCACAGACCATACAGGTGTTCATACATATTTTTACCCTTCATACATAATCTTACCCATATCGGATATATCATAGCCACCGAGAGAAAGGACATGGTTTCTGAATTCTTTATCCTCCATGATAATTGATAGCAGTTTTTGTATCATATCTGTATTGAGAAACTCCCGTGGTATTGCAAGGTCGTATCTCTCCTTTGCAACAGGTATGAAATCAAGGCTAAGCGCCACAGCAGAGGCAAGTATAGCAAGTCCTGTATCTGTTACACCTGTGAGCACGGCAGAGGCAACACCCATATGTGTGTATTCCTCGTGTGTGTAACCTTTAACATCTTTAGGGTCTATACCGAGTTCTCTAAGATGTTTATCAGTCAAAAGTCTTGTGCCTGCACCAGCCTGCCTGTTTATGAATGTTACATCTTCTCTGGTAAGGTCTTCAAAACCCTTTATGTTTTTAGGATTACCTTTTGGAACAAGCAAGCCCTGCTCCCTGTAAACAAGATTTACGAGTACTATCTTCTTTTCAGGGATAAGACGTTTTATAAAAGGTATATTATACTCCCCTGTTTCTTCATCGAGTAGATGTGTTCCCCCCAGATGTGCCTCACCACGTTTAATCGCCATAAGTCCGCCTAAGCTACCTACATGGGCTGATGAAAGGCTCAACTTTGGAAATTTCTTTTTAAGACTATTTGACAGGAGATCAAGGGTATTATCATGGCTTCCGATACAGACGATTGTATTTGCAATCTCAGAGCGACTTCTCAGA
>JBFLZU010000087.1 GCA_040756155.1 Nitrospirota bacterium
AGAAGGGGGTGAAATTATTTTGTGATAATTATGGACAAAGCTTCAGGACGAGTTTTATAATTTAACCTGGAAAAAGTGGGGAATAAATCTGATACCGGGGTGGGGAATAAAGCTGATACTTGACAAGCCTGACAGAAAATAATCAAGCGCATAAATACCATATTGCATTTGTACAGGCTCGTCCCATGTTATCCCGTAATCTTTATATGTAATAATAATAGCAATAAAAAAGGTTAACGGAACTGCCAGCGGCAGATATTCTGCGTAATGTTTTTGTTTTAAAAACATCATCCTAGTTTATCGTTTAATATTGGAGTAATGTATCACATTTTATCCCCACTATCAATACATGGCAATCTGACGAAGTCGTGGCGAGAAAAGATTTGCTACTTCCTACTCAATTAGGTTAGTAGTAAACCATTATATCGAGATGCACGTCTGAGGACTGTCCGGAAAGAGAATTTATAGATGCCCAAGGATGTATTCTGCATCCTCAATAAGCATCTCTGAACACTCTGGTTTTATGTGGACGGTACTCTGTGCCTTTACCTCATTTATAAAGGCATTCAGTTGATTTGCTGCGGTCTTCTTTTGTCCTCTTGCTATTGATTGCTCTGCTGCATCAAGCTTTGCAAGAAGGCTCTGCATTATTCCCTTGTTCGTTATCCATCCTACCCTATATGATGTCTCAACATCTATCTTTGTACTGTTTATTGTAGCAGTTCTAATAACACCAAGGGGCTGTCCAGGGGTGTTGTTAAATGTTATCTCAAAGCTTGAGGTGCTACCATAATCGGAAACGCCTTCTAAACTTATTAATTCACGGGAATGCGGGTCTCTCTGCTCAAGAGATACCGACAGAGAATAAGTTCCAAGTTTCATCCCTATCACCTGAATCTTATAGATGCCATCCAGAGCGTAACCTGGATTGGTACCAAATTCAACACTCGTCTCTTCAGGAGGTCTACCAGTCTCATCATCACCATGGCTTATATCACTATAAGATGCCTCTGGGTCCTCATCGAAACCCTTATCTAAGATGGGATTATAACCCGTTCTCCTACCTTGTGGGTCTGTAACAATGAAATGGACATGACCAGATGTATGTATCCCTATACCACCATAGGGCTCCACCCCATAAGCGTTCTCACACTGGTAGATACCAAAAACTATAGAGAAAAAGAATAAAATAGCTGCAATCCTTTTCATTTCTTCTCCTCGTATACCCTTATCGCATATATCTTGTTCCCATAATCTGACAGGGTTGTTGTTACAACAGGACCAGATATAGCAGGGTCTTTAATTATATACCTGTCACCTTGCCTCTCTGTAACCAGAACCCAATGCCCACTTCTCTCTCCTCTTTCATTTATACGCGCCACAAGGACAATTACAGGGATACATTTATCCAGATAATTATTAAGCATTGTGGTAGGTAAGGGTTTATCCTCTTTAAAATTGTACTTATAAGTTCCTATAAACTTAGTAAATCTTATCTTGGTGGTATATGTATTTATAGCCTTCCAATCTATGTCACCACCCTTATAAAATCCCTTATTATTATTTAACCATGTGTTCAGATTCTCTGGGTTTACATCCCCTCCTTCAGGTGTCTTAACCCCATATCCTCCAAGGAGCATCGCAACTGCTGTTAAGGCACACCCCCTCTCTCCTATGGTTTTTATTCTACCATCTTTCCAGAAAGCCTCATCCAATTGCTCGCGACGCCAGGTTCCTCCCTGACTCATATCAGTAATCATTGCTGTTAAAGGGGTGCAGGGAATTGGCACAACAGAAGGACACCACACGTTAGCAGTATTACTTACAATTTGCAATGGTAAACTAATTGATTTGATACATTCCTCAACCCCAGGACACCACCAGTGCGCAGTATCCTTTGCAACCTGTATCATTCTGTTATACATAAATTCTCTCCCTGCAGATGTATCCTGATATCCCCAATCCAGAACAAGCCAAGAAGTATCAACAGGACGCTTGTATAAAACTAAAATATACCCAGGGTCACGATATATACAGTAATAAAAGGCATATCCCTTCAAAATCTTAAAATCTGTACAGCCAATTGTTACTCGATCACAATCCATAATCGGCACATTACCACATTCATAGGCACACACATCTGCTTTTGCAGTAGACGGTAAAGTTAGAATAAAAACTATCAGCACCAGAGAAACCTTTATATAATTATACCTCATTAATGAATCTCCAGTCTTTTGTTTTTAAAGAGAGGCAAGAATGGTGCCAAAAAGCTGGAATTGTCTATCTTATTTGATAACTGTTTGTTTTTAAAAGATAATTAGACATAATAATGATAAGGTAACAGGAGAGTCCTTTTAAAGGATTTGCACAAGATCTTGGATTTCTGCATAAGATCTTGTGCAATTTGGAGTCTTCTTCAATCACAAAATTGGCTCCACTTCCTAATTTTCTTCTATATTGAAAGTAAACTTTTAATTTAGTTAAAATAGGCATTATGAAGACATGGAGATTTATTGATACAGGCCCTCTGGATGCATACATGAATATGGCGATCGATGAAGCGATAATGAAGGCGGTGGAATCAGGTATTTCACCTCCTACCCTGAGATTCTATGGATGGAGCAGTCCATCCCTCTCTATAGGCTATTTCCAGAAGACAGAAAGAGAAATAAATACAGATGCATGTTTGAGTCTCGGCATCCCGGTTGTTCGACGCCCAACAGGAGGAAAAGCAGTTCTTCACAAGATAGAACTGACTTACAGCATATCTTCAAAAACAGACAGCCCCCTCTTTTCAAAAGGGCTGATGGAAACCTATAGGGTAATCAGCCACGGCTTGCTAAAAGGATTGAGAAACCTCGGTATAGATGCGGAGATATCAGAGAAACGGATTCAAAGGAAGCGATCACCAGCCTGTTTCAGCGCCACCGCTCCCTATGAAATAACGGTTAAGGGCAGAAAAATAATCGGAAGTGCCCAGAAGAGATCAAACGGGGTATTTTTACAACAGGGATCAATACTTATCGACCTTGACCTTGCTCTCTACTGTTTAATCTTCCCTGCAGAAGAAAAACCTTCAAGGCAGATGACCGCAATCAGCATTGAGACTGCTAAAGATATTAAGAGTATAAGACCATCATTTATTAAGGGTATCGAAGAGTCTTTTGGAATAAAACTGGAACACCAGAATCTCACACCCTATGAACTGGAATGTGCAGAAATACTTGTGAGAGAGAAATACTCTAAAGATGAATGGAACTTCAGGATGTGAAGGAAATCCCTTCATATCTCAACCCGCGTAATAACTCCATGAAGCTTGTGGGACGGTAGTTTATAAAATTGAACAAATGCAGGTGTCAATCTCTTGAATATTGAGAATATCTTCCATATTATATTTCTCGCTACTATATCCTCAAGACCATAAAATATTGCCTTTTCGTCTATCCCCGCCTCTCTTAATATCTCTTCCACATCAACTACCTCCATGTATCCCATCTGTATCTCAAATGTCCTCAAACCATCTGCAAGGTCTTCCTTAAAAAAGCCCGTAACTCCAAATGGATCAGGGCGTATGACCATAGAAACAACAATAGTATCCTCATAAATGATATTGTTTATAAACATAGTGCGAACAATATATGGAGGAATCTTCTTTATATCCCTTATAAAGAAAAGGGCAGTTCCTCTGATTTTATTCATACCCTTATATATATGAATATATCTTTCGAGGAATACATTTAGATCCATAGGCTTAAGTGACTTGTATAGCCTTTTCTGACCGGAGGTATAGAGAATAATTATGCTCAATGGAATCAATGCTATAATGATTGACCAGTAGCCACCATGGGGAATCTTGTAACTGTTTGAAAGGAGGAATGTTATATCAACAAAGGTAACAAACAATGAGATAATGGCTTTAAATATTTTGCCTTTAAGATAAAATATCCCTGTCATCATTATACCTGTTAAGGCCATTGTCCCTGTAACTGCAAGCCCGTAGGCAGCAGCAAGGCGATGGGATTCCTTGAATTCAAACATGATAAACAAAACAGAGATGAGAAGAAACCAGTTAACAAAACCTATGTATATCTGTGACCTGAGTTCCGGGGATGTATAGTCAATCTTAAACATGGGCATAACACGGGTTATTATTCCCTGATAGACTATGGAGAACATAGCGCTGATCATCGCCTGAGATGCTATAATTGTGGCAATAATGCAGAGGGTGAGAAATGGGATATAAAGGATTTGTGCCTGATAAAAAATCATCTCAAAAAGTACATTCTTCGCATCAGGATGCTGAATAACATATGCCCCCTGTCCTAAGTAATTTAATAAAAGTGCAGAAAATACAAAATACCATGCCCGGACAATGGGCTTCTGTCCTAAATGTCCCATATCAGCGTATAATGCCTCTCCACCAGTAGCACAGAGAATGACCTCTGAAAGAACAAAAAATCCTGTAATACCGTTTTCTGAAAGGAATTTAAAGGCATAGTATGGATTTACAGCCTTTAATACGGATGGAACATGAAGTATCGACACAATACCTGAAATTGTCAGTGACAAAAACCACAAAAGCATCAAAGGTCCAAATGCCCCTGCAACTCTTTCGGTCCCATTTTTCTGAAATGCAAATAAGACTATTGCAATTATACCTGCAATAAGAATGATGGTTTCCTGTTTTGTCCCTTCAAATCCAGGTATCAGGAGCGAACCCTCAACAGCGCTGAGTATGCTTATGGCAGGGGTAATCACACCATCACCAATTATAAGGGATATACCAATGAAGGAAAGGAGTGTAACGAATGCTACCTGTCTACCTGATTTAAGTAGAGGAACAAGCAATTCTTTGAGGACAATTGTGCCTCCTTCTCCTCTTTTACCGAGGCTCATGGCAAGCCATGCATATTCTATTGTCACAAGTATTACCAGTGTCCAGACGATAAGGGAAAGGATGCCTATTATATTGTCTTCTTTAGGCTTCGTGAGGAGAAATATAACGGTAAGGGTATATATAGGACTTGTTCCGATGTCGCCAAAAACAAGACCAAGGGATTTTATTATTCCTTTTACATGTGACTCTTTCTCAAGCATAATTCTAACCTTAGACTTTATCCTTTAATAAAAAACACAAAAGCTATATTAGAAAATTTCACTTGGAATCTCAATAGAAATGTTTTATGAGGTATTCAAGGAAAGGAATATAAGAAAAACACCTAAGGATGTTGTTTTATGACCTAATCACAAGCACGGGGCAAGGGGCATTCATAATCACCCTTTCTACAGTACTTCCCATAACTGCTTTGTTAACACCCTTCCATCCGTATGTCCCAATGACTATCAGATCATTTTTTAGTCTTTTAACGGTCTCTATAATCTTTTCGCCTGTATGCCCATCTTCTATTTCTGTTTTTATGGATACACCTCTTACTGAAGCGATCTCCTTTGCCTCATCTATGATTTTTTGTGCCTCACGGAAAAGGATTTTCTTTATTGATTCTGTTTTAAAGAACTCTATCATTTCTTCATACTGAGGAATTACATATAGGGCTGTTATGTCTGAACCATCTATTTTCGATAGCTGACAGGTACGATCAAGCGTCCTTTTGCTAAACTCTGAGCTATCAAAAGGTACTAAAATAGATTTATATTCACCCGAACATTCAATGCAAGGTTTTTTCACCACCAGAACATCACATGGAGAATTAACAATAACACCTGATGTAACACTGCCCATTATCAATCTCTTTAAGCCTTTTCTGCCATAAGTTCCCATCGCAATAAGGTCTGCATTCTTTTCTCGTGCAATATCCACTATAATTTCAGGCGGTTCACCTTCGCAGACCAGAGTTTCCACATCTATACCAAACTCAGAACTTAACATTTCCTTTGCCTGATGACACATCTGTTTACCTATCTTTAGGCGCTTTTCCAATTGGACAGGGGCAATTCCAAATTCCTCCGGATCAAAATAAACAGCATGAACAATTATCACCTTCCCACCATGTCTTTTTATCCAGTTCGATGCCTCGATAAGTGCTGCCTTGCTGAATTCTGAATCGTCAAAGGCTACAAGGATTGTTTTATACATATTATTCTCCTCAGTGTGAACCTCTACCTTTCCTGAATATTATACCAACACCAAAGCCTGCAGCCAGCGCTATGATTATAGCTATCATTCCATAAAAGGCACCCTTATCCTTTGCCATATCGGCAAGTGCCTTTACGATATTAACCTGTTCCACAAGTATCTTTGCCTCTGCTTTCTCAACTACCTTGTTATCTTTAACAGAATATACAGTAACTGTATAATCACCAGGAGGGGCCTGATAGGGCCAATTTAGATCGATAAGATATTGTCGTCTTCCACTTTTCGAACTTATTGAGATTTTTCCAGAAGATGTAGAATATAGCCTTGAAGATTCTTTATACTTCACAAGTTCATTAAACCACTTCATTTTTTCATCTTCATTTGCAATAGGCGTTATTTCTACATGTCTCTTCAGTGCAGGATAGCCAATCACATATTTATCCATCTCATCCTGACTTAAAATATCCTCTAATTTCCTTGTGCTGTGAAGGAAATATAATGTAGGAGTTCGCTCAAATTTTAGTTCTCCCACATTCATCCATAAAAGCCCTGCCACTTTTCCTTTTTTCCTTAAAGCCTGATGCCCTTCAGGAGAGGTTATTTTGACAATCAGATCTCCAATTGAATCTGAGACTCCACTTATACCAATTTTATCACCATGATAAAAAAAGTCTACCTTTATGTGGTCATGGTTTATCTTTACTGTGAGTTCTGCAGATGCCATGGTTTCGGTTATTATCAACCCGAACAGAAAACAGACGATAAAAGACAAAATAGCCTTCAGCCTTAAGCCTTCAGCCCTTTTACTTCTGACGCCAACACTGTCATGCCGAACTTGTTTCGACATCTCTTTAGTGACTCCTGACTCCTGACTGTCTCCATATCAGTGTCCTCCTGCCTGTTCTAAGAGTATGGATGGGCTTAATGTAAGTTCAAAAATCATTTTTACAGCCACCGCAAGTACCAACCCTGCAAGAAGAATCTTGAGCTGGTCGGCTTTTAATTTCCTGCCAAAGGCCGTCCCAATCTGGGCGCCTATTGTTGCACCAAGCGATAAAATTACCGCAAGGATAAAATCCACAGTATGATTGGTATATGCCTGGAGGAATGTGACCTCAATACAGGTTAAGAGTATCTGGAACAGACTGGTCCCCACCACAACATGCATTGGCATCCTCAGGAGATAAAGCATCATAGGAACCATGATGAACCCTCCACCAACACCCATTATTGCTGCAAGGATCCCTACAAGGCTTCCTAGTAAAATAATAGCAGGGACAGAATGGGTAACGCCTGATTCTTTAAAATGGGTCTGTAGGGGTAGAGATTTAAGAAATTTTGCCATTTTAGATTCCTTTTCAATCTTAACCTCCTCTGATTTCTTTTTCATCATGCTGCTCAGGCTTTCAATGAACATATATGTGCCAACTATGCCAAGCATCAATACATAGGTCATCCTTATAACAAAGTCTGCATTGCCGAGCGCCATAAGAATCTTTATGGCCTCTACTCCAAGCATTCCTCCCAGAAAGCTACCTATCACCAGATAAATACCCATCTTGATATCAACATTCCCCAGTTTCCAGTGGGCGTATGCGCCTGACGCAGAGGCTGCCACCATCTGAGTTGCTCCTGTGGCGGCAGCCACTGTGGGGGAAATACCAACCATCATGAGAAAGGGCGTTATTATCCACCCCCCTCCAACCCCAAATAGACCTGACAGTAAGCCTACGGAAAGACCAATCCCAACAGGTATCAGGCTATTAATACTGGTTAAAGCTACTGGTAAATATAAGAACATCTTCGAAACTTCCCTTCTTTATCATAATCATTGTCACTCTGAGTTTATTTCAGGGTCTATGTCATGCTGAAACAAGTTCAGCATGACATTACTCAGCCTTTTGTAGACCTTGACATGGTTACAATAGGTCTTGATATGTTTCTAAATAGTTTCTTAACGTTAATGACACTTTTATTAATCAGATTAGGGCTCAATAAGACCAGATCAATGGTCGGTTTTTTTTCGATAATATCCCTTGTGTTGGAAACTATATCCCCCACACCTACTTGATAACTAATCTCTACCGAATACCCCTGATACTTCATGGTTAATTCAGTAATTTTTTTCTCAGCATCTCTTTTTATCCTTTGCTGCCGCTCGTCGAGTATCTCCCTTGCTGTTTTAAACTCTCCTACCTCTGCAAAAGCCACGGCAGCCATATCATCCTCAAATGTCTCAAACATACGCTTCTCATAAATCATCAAAATATTTATTCCTGCATCAAGGGTCTTTGCCAGTTCAATAACATAAGAGAAGCCATCATCATAACTTTCATCCCCTCTTGTTACGAATAAGAGTTTTTCTCTCATCTCCCGAAACTCTTTAGTCTTCCAGCAATTGGAATATCAAAAAGGATGCCAGAAAATAAATATTTGAAATATAAAGGAAAATTAAATATGAGGAGAGCAAACTATTGTTTCAAAATTGAACAGAGGTGAACAATAAGTTGTTTTGGCAGGATTGCTATTTCTTAAAAATTCGCCAGAGACTTGTTCTTGATATGCCGAGAAGTTCTGCAGCTCTTGATTTATTCCCATCTGCAAGCTCAAGTATCTTCTCTGCATAGTCCCTGTTGAGTTCATCAATTGTCTTAATTCTTCCTGGATCTATTGTTTCAATTTGGAACAATCTTATGGCCTGTGGGAGACTTTCGGGCCTGATTCTGGATGTCTTCTCCAGAATTACAGCCCGTTCAATTATATTCTCCAATTCCCTGACATTTCCAGGGAAACTGTAAGACATAAGGATATCCAAGGCTTCCTTTGTAAATCCTTCAATCCTTTTGTTGGCTTTCCGGGCGTGCTTCTCTAAAAAGAACTTACTGAGGGAAACTATATCCTCTTTCCTTTCCCTGAGGGGTGGTATATAAATCTCCATCACATTCAGCCTATAATATAAATCCTTCCTGAACCTTCCCTTTTCCACAAGGTATTTGATATTCTGATTTGTGGAGGCAATGAATCTGACATTTACCTTAATAGATTTCGTTCCCCCTACCCTGAAAAATTCGCCTTCTTCAATAACCTTGAGCAATTTTGCCTGTAGATTCGGAGACATTTCAGCAATCTCATCAAGGAACAAGGTGCCTGTGTGGGCTATCTCCACCAGCCCTTGTTTTAGAGTGATTGCCCCTGTAAAGGCTCCTTTCTCATGACCAAAGAGCTCACTTGCCAGAAGCTCCTCTGTAAAGACCGCACAGTTTATTCCTATGAATGGCCTGTCTTTTCTCAGGCCAGTATAGTGAATCAGCCTTGCTACAAGCCCTTTACCCGTTCCGGTTTCACCTGTAAGCAATACATTACAGTCTGAGTTGATGAGGTTCTTGATCGCATCCACCACACCCTTCATCCGTTTACTTTTTACGATGAAAGGTAAGTCTTTATCAAGGCCTAGGGAAACCTTAAGGGCTACATTCTCCCTCTGTAAGCCTTTTTTCTCTTTAATCTTATTAATCCTGAAAATCAGCTCATCGAGATTGAATGGCTTTGTTATATAATCAGTCGCCCCCTTTTTCATTGCCTCCACAGCAGAGCCTATGCTGCCGAAGCCTGTAATCATTATTACTTCAATGTTAGGGTATTTGTCTTTTACTTTCTCAAGGAGGGCAATCCCATTAAGGCCTGGCATTTTTATGTCGCCTATCAGTATGTCAAAATCTTCTTTTTCAATCCTATCCCATGCCTTAAGACCATCGTTTTCACCAGCAACAGTATATCCTTCCTGTTTTAATGCATAGCTCAGGTGTTTCAGGGTTATTTCTTCGTCTTCTGCTATAAGGATCTTAAGAGCCATGTGTCCTCGGTAATGTTATTGTAAATGTGCTACCCTTACCCTCTTCACTTTTAACACTTATAGTGCCACCATGTCTCTTCACAACATTATAAACTATAGACAACCCTAAACCTGTCCCCTTCTCTTTAGTTGTAAAAAAGGGTTCAAATATACTTTCAAGTATTTCCTTTGACATACCGTTACCTGTATCAGCAACTTCTACTGAAACAGTACCATCTTCCGAAAGAATTTTTATGTTCAAATTGCCACCATCCTTCATAGCATCAATAGCATTATTGAAAAGATTAAAAAAGACGCGCTCTAACTGAGTATAGTCTGCACTAATGATCACCTCAGGCTTATCAGAAGATAACAAAAAATTTATTTTTGATAGATCAGAAACCTTTGCTAACTGTTGAAAGGCATGGTTTATAATCTGGTTCAGGTTAACATCCCTGAATTCAGGTTCCTTTTCTCTGGTGAAATCAAGGAGGTTAGTAACTAAACCTTTAACCCTTAATGCCTGACTTAAAATATCCCGAACAGTATCCTTTATAACCTCAGGATGCTCATCTTTGATTTCTTTAGAGAGTATCTGGGCAGCGATATAGATGTTATTAAGTGGATTATTCAGTTCATGAGCAATGCCCGATACGAGAGTACCTACAACCGCTAATTTTTTGCTTTGATATAGTTCCTTTTCTTTTTCTATAAGTCGGATTTCTCTATTCTTCAGGTCTACTGCCATATTATTGAATAATGTTATGAGTGCGGTTACTTCATCATGCTGTTTTGGAGAAATGGGGAAAGGAGAAAAATCCCCTGTACTTATTTTTTCAACTGTCTTCATTAAACTCTTTAATCTCATTACAACACCTTGAGAGATAACAAATAAACTTATAACTCCTGTAAGAAAGGATAAGGGCAGAAGAATAAAAATGGTTCTACTTGCAATACTGATTATGTTCTCGGCCCTTTCCCTTACTGATTTATCAAGTTCCTTAGATACAGTTAAAATTTCTTCTCCAATTTTTCTAAGCGAATCTGTATCTGATTTTATCTTATTAAGGATCTTGACCCTTTCATTCTGCCCTGTGGTTAGAAATCTTTGGAGCAATTCAGCACTTTCAAGTGGATGATCCAGAAAGGTTGAACCGATAAAAGTGAATACATAGGAATATTGAGCATTTTGATTTTTTAACCTCTTTAAATCATTCTGAAAAAAAGTGGTTGCCTTCATAATCCTACTGAATTTCTCCAAATATTCATCGAGCTTATGATCCAATTGGGCTAATTCCGGGACATTCTTATAATTTGGACTGTTCTCCTTGATAAGTCCTTTGAGTTCTGATATATAGGTGTAGACATTATCTGCTTCTTTAAAATCTCCATAAAGAAAAAGGTTCTTTTCGTGCCTCTTTAACTGAAGGGATTTACTTCTCATTGTATCAGAAAGTTCAAGAAACCTGAGCTCTTTTTTAATATTATTAAACCCAATATATACTGATACGCCTAAAATGGCGCTGATTAAAAAACTTATGGAAAAACTAAGGATTACTTTGCTCTTTAATAACATATAATTCCCCAATCCAATGATAAGCAATTATAGGTCATATAAACAAGAATTGTAAAGAGGCTTGAATCTCCAAAAAATCTTTGATTTTTGGGGCATTCCTTGTTATATTATTTGTATTGTAATTAAAGATTTAAGAGGAATTTACATGTTAGAGGAAATAAACGAGCTCATCGAGCAGAGGCTTAAAAAGCTAAAAGCATTAAAAGATGCGGGCATTGACCCATACGGTAGCAGATTCGAGGTCAAGCACTCATCAAAAGGACTCTTAAACCAGTATAACGAACACAGCCATGATGACCTGGAGAAAGAAAAAGTAGAGGTTGTAGTTGCCGGAAGGATTGTAGCGTTGAGAGACTTCGGAAAAGCCACATTTGCCCACATTCAGGATGGCTCGGGGAAAATACAAATATACCTCAGGAAGGATATTCTTGGAAATGAGAGGTATGGACTCCTCAAAAAGCTCGATATAGGCGACTTTATAGGTGTAAGAGGAAGACTCTTCAGAACAAAGACTAACGAGTTAACTGTAGAGATTGAGGATTATGTCCTCCTCTGTAAATCGCTTAGGCCTCTTCCAGAGAAGTGGCATGGACTAACGGACATAGAACAGCGCTACCGCCAGAGGTATGTTGACCTTATTGTGCATCCATCCGTAAGGGATACCTTCATTAAAAGGATCACTATAATAAAGGCTATAAGGGAATTCTTTGACTCGAGGGGATTCATTGAAGTAGAAACACCAATGATGCAGACTATCCCTGGAGGAGCAACTGCAAGACCTTTCGTCACCCATCACAACGCACTAAATATGGACATTTACCTTCGAATAGCTCCTGAACTTTATCTCAAGCGTCTTCTCGTTGGAGGTTTTGAAAGGGTATATGAAATCAACCGCAACTTCAGGAATGAAGGAATCTCAACAAAACACAATCCTGAATTCACTATGCTTGAATTTTACATGGCATATGCAGACTACAACGACCTTATGGATCTCACGGAGGAACTTATCACAACCGTGGCGATGAAGGTCTTCGGTAAACTCATATTCGAGCTTGAAGGCAAACAGATAGACCTCACTCCACCATGGCAAAGGCTTACACATAGAGAGGCTATAATCAAATACGGTTCGATAGAATCTGCAGTGCTTACCGACTATGAAAGAGCCAAGAAATATGCTATTTCACTTGGTGTT
>JBFLZU010000088.1 GCA_040756155.1 Nitrospirota bacterium
TGTGTTGCAAAAAGGGTCTTTGCCTTGATATTTCTATGTATGAATTCGGCAGTCGCCCACGCAATGCTTATCCCGTCAAATGTGCTCGTCCCCCGCCCTATCTCATCAAGCAATATCAGGCTCTTTCTTGTAGCGTTGTTAAGTATATTCGCAGTCTCTGTCATCTCAACCATGAATGTGCTCTTCCCTTTTGTTATCACATCTGACGCACCCACTCTGGTAAATATCCTGTCGGCGGTTCCTATCACTGCCTCTTTTACAGGGACAAAGCCTCCCATCTGTGCCATTATCACTATAAGGGCGATCTGCCTCATATATGTAGATTTTCCTGCCATATTAGGTCCTGTAATAATGAGAATCTGGTTTTCATCGCAATCTATGAGTGTATCATTAGGGACAAAGCGTTCATCAGACTCTATAAGTTCAAGAACAGGATGCCTCCCTTCTGTTATTCTTATAACTTCTTCGTCGTTGACCACAGGTCGTGAATAGTTATTCCTCCTCGCTACTTCAGTAAGGGACAGTATTGCATCTAATTCTGCCACAAACCCTGCAGTCCTGAGAACCTCTTCTGTAAATGAGGCGACATTCTTCCTTATCTCTTCAAATAATGAATATTCTAGTTCAATTATCCTCTCTTCTGCGCTGAGTACCTTTTCTTCATACTCCTTGAGTTCTGGTGTAATGAATCGTTCTGCATTCACAAGTGTCTGTTTTCTTATGTAATCATTGGGCACCTGTGAAAGATTAGCTTTTGTAATTTCTATATAGTAACCGAATACCCTGTTGTATCTGACCTTGAGAGACTGGATACCTGTCCTCTCCCTTTCTTTTACCTCTATCGCTGTTATAATCTCTTTACTCCTGTGTCTTGTATCTCTGAGATCGTCGATCTCCTCATTGTAACCCTTCTTTATCAATCCACCTTCCTTGAGTCCTACTGGGGGGTTATCATTTATGGACTCATCTATTATTTTTACAAGATCTGAGAGTGTATCAATGCCATCGGCTATGCTCTTTAATTTATTTGACTGCACACGACTAAGCGACTCTTTTATCCTCGGCAAGAGGCTTATAGAATTCTTCAATGCTATTAAATCCCTTGCATTTGCCACTCCAAGACTTATTCTACCAATCAGCCGATCCATATCGGATATATCCTTAAGAATACCTCGCAGAGATTCTGTGAGGAGATATTCCTCCACCATCTCTGCAACTGCCTCCTGCCTTATCTTTATCTCTGATACATCAATGAGCGGATACAATAGCCATTTTTTAAGCAACCTTCCACCCATCGCTGTTGATGTCTTATCAAGCACATCTATCAGTGTTCCTTTCCTTCCACCATCGTAGAGATTTTTTGTGAGTTCTAAATTCTTCTGAGTTACTGAATCAATAATCATAGATAATTCTGTCCTATAAACCTTTATCGAGCGGATATTATCTATAGATCGTTTCTGGGTCTCCTTGAGATAATGCAATAACGCTCCGGCTGCCCTTATTGCTGGTTTTAACTCTTCACAACCATAACCATCTAAGGAGTTGACCTTGAAGTGTTCACGGAGAAGGTCGTAAGCATAGCTGTAATCAAATATCCATTCATTATATGGATTAAGAGTGGCGTTAATCCCCTTCAGGAGTAATGGCTCATAACCTTCTGGATGAATTATCTCTGCTGGATTGATACGGACAAGTTCATCATAAAGCCCTGAGGTCTTAACCTCGAAGATAAAAAAATCACCTGTAGATATATCAGCTGAAGCAACACCAGCAATACCCTTGTCTATGAAAATACCTGCAAGATAATTGTTTTCCTTTGCCTCGATCAGTTTTGGGTCAAGGAGTGTCCCTGGAGTAATCACCCTGACAACCTCCCTCTTTACAATCCCTTTTGCTGTTTGAGTATCTTCTATCTGCTCGCATATCGCTACCTTAAAACCATTTCTTATGAGTCGGGCAATATAGGTATCTGCTGCATGGTAGGGAACACCACAGAGTGGAACTGCATCTTTTTTCCCCTTATCTCGCGAAGTAAGTGCAATCTGAAGAATTTTTGAGGCGACTACGGCATCTTCGTAGAACATCTCATAGAAATCACCGACACGGAAAAAGAGGAC
>JBFLZU010000089.1 GCA_040756155.1 Nitrospirota bacterium
TATTTTTCTCTGTATTTCGCTCAAATCTTCCAAATGCACTTTAATATTCTTAAAATGTCTTATTTCATCCTCCACTTGTTTAAATTCTTTCAATTCTTCTGGTATAACACTGAAATAATCAAATATTCTCTGAATGAAGATATTGATGTTTTTGAAATTCTTAAGTCCATACTTATAATATTTATCTGGGGCATCAAGAGTCTCTTGCAATATCTTTACTTTCTCAGGAGTAGTATCATACATCATTAGAAAAATTCGTCCATCGGTCACATAATCAGTATATTCCTTAAGGAGTGCTAAGTCATTTTTGGATGTCTCAAATTTAGCCAATCCCCGCTTCTTCATAAGGGGGTAATCAGCCAATTTATAAACAGGGATCAAAAGATTATGTTTTTCACCAGATTTATTTATGAAAAGCGAGAGTTGTTCACCTTTCTCTTTCTTCTCCTGCTTAAGTTCCTTAATAACTGTAAGTAATGCATTTCTATTAGTTCCAAATACAAATAAGGTTTCTATTGGAATAACTATATCTTTAAGTTTGCTGAATAGCTCGTCATCTATGTTTTTATCGTTATGAAGCTCTAATAGTCTTCTCCTTTTATTAAAAATGGGTTCAATTCTTATGCCTCTTCCTATAGATTGAAGTATGAATTTTTTTGCATCTGTTCCTGTCCCTATATTTATGAAATTAATGATATTTGGTCGGTTAGAATCCCATCCCTCGTAAAATGCACGAGAACCCATCAAAATATTGATTGGTGAGTCATCCCTATTTATTCTTTCAAAAAATCCTTCTTCCTCAAATTGATGGTTAACATTAAATCTATCTAACTCTTCTTTCAGCCAATTGGGGATATCCCCCGTTTTACTCAGGGAAAAATGTTTATCAGACGTGGTTAGTTTAAAAGCCACCTGTTTTTTATCTGATGGCCTAAAAGAAATTTCTATCTCTCCGAAACTACCTGAATTATAAACATGTTTCAGAACATCCTTTAAACTAATGACTTTAAAGACCTTTTCATTAATTCTTATCTTCTTCCCATCTTCAAATACAAACTCTGGTTCTTCCTTTAATTCGTTCCATAATTCCCCTAAAGCCTCTTTAAAAATCTTTTCTTTGATATTTCCTTTTCCGATTCTTTCAAGTTCGCCAAAGAATAGTTTTAAATCAGCGTCCTCAATATTAATAGAATTGACGAGTGTTAAAAGTAATGGATTGTGATATATCCCTTTTTGTACCCTTTTGACTTTCTCATAAAATTTTCTTACATAAGTAAAAAGAATCAATGACTTGAGAACTATTTTCTGTTTTTCCTCACCGCTATAATCTTCATCTTCTCTGAAAGCCCGTATCTCCTGTTTCAAAATGCTTATATGTTTTCCATAGCCAGCTTGGATAAAAGAAGCAAGATTAAACTCAAAAGCCGAGGTAATCACATCTCTAATATCAATAAAAGTAGCTGAGAAATTAAATAGAAAGCCGTTCCTTGAAAGAATTGAGTAAAGGTGTTGTCTTTTAGAATCCTCTTTATCTCCTTTATGTGCCTCATCTAAGAATATATACCACTTTCCACCATTATCATAATTTTTAAAGTCTATAATTTTTTCTTTTTGCTCATCACTTAAATTGTCGGACCTATAATAAAATACAGGTATGCCAAATAGGGATTTTTGCCTTTTAACTTCTGGATACTCCTTAAGTTCTCTCAACTCAATCTTAAATGGATTTGTATAATTAAATTCTTCAATCATCCTTTTAAATTGTTCAATCAAGTCATCTCTATGAGTTAAAAATAAAATGTCGTATTCAGGAATTTCCCCTCTTTCCATAAGTTGTTTTAGAATCTGAATAAGTTTGATGATAACAATTGTCTTACCGCTTCCTGTAGCCATCCAGAAACACATACGGTTAATGTAATTCAAATAAGGAATTTTCCCATCTTCAGAGGAGTAATATTCGATAAGCAAATCGTAGATTTTTCTGCTTCTCCTATCTAATCTAATGTCTAATTCTTCTTCCAATTCATTATCTTTATACCAGTTATATAATTTTCTTTTTCTTTCTTGATTTATTTCTGAATTCTCAGATATTTCAAAATCTACGAAATCCTCATAATATTTCCACAAGACCTTGATGGCATTCTCTACAGCTTTTTGCTGAAAATCCCATAGGGTTTTATTTCTTGAGAAAGTCTTAAGGTTAAAGGAATTCCAGTTGTAAGGTAAGTTGCTCGAACTTATATCGTCCAAAATGTCTTGTAAGAAAACAGTTATCATATTACCACCATATTAAAGATTTAATGATTTTATAGTCCAAATCCTTCAGGTCAATTCTTTCGCCATCTTCGAACTCAACATAATCAGGAGCAATCTTTTTTATCCATTTACCAAGAAGATTCGAGAGAGTTTCAGGGATATCTATATTCCCCTTCTGTGAAGGGGTGTCAGACGAATTCTGACGGGGTAGTTCAGGATAAAGCTTTGTCAAATCAACTTTGACTTTGTTATTTTCATAATCAACCTCAAGAGCCTCAAGCATCTTTAAATCTTTCATAAAAACATACTGGTTATAAGGGTCTTGATGAGGACTATCAAAAAGGTCCGTGTCTTCGTATCTTACTTTTCTTAAAGTATCCTCGTATTGCTCCAGTTCGTAGTATTTGAAGAAACCACCTGCATTATTTTCATTATATTTTTCTTTAACATCCTTTTCTTTTGAAATTCCAGATTTATCATAAGCCAAAACTTTCTTCATTCTCGGTAAAACTACTGAATAAAAATGTTCTCCCATCTCTACACCGAACCATTTTCTACCTAATTTATGGGCTACTGCTGTTGTAGTGCCACTGCCCAAAAAGAAATCCATAACAAGTCCGCCTTCGTTGGAGGTAGATTCTATGACACGCTTCAGGAGCTCTTCTGCATTCCTAGTAGGGAAATCTGGGTCCTGAGAGTAACTTTGAATATTTGTCCAATTTGAGTCCACTTTTTTAGGAGGATTCTTTATCTCAGCTACATATTTATTGCTGTTGCACTTGGCGCAGTGTTCCCACTCACCTTCATAATGTTCATATCCACATTTTTTGCACCTAAATCTGATCCATCCACGTTTTAGCCACTCGTCTATGAGTTCTTGGTCTATTCCCCAATGCCTGCCCTCTGGCGGGAGCAATTTACAGCCAAAAACGATACGCTCTTTATTTTGTTGTCTTTCCCCTGGATAGTGAACAAATGATAACCAATCAGTTTCCCTGTGCTCATATATTTCTTTTGGTTTAACTTCTTCATTTTTGGCCCAATAGAATAGGGATTCAATTGCCACCAAGAACTTATTCTTAGCTTCTTTCTGAATCCCTGAACGGCTTATTCCAATCTCATTCCTAAAATTCTCCTCACCAAAAATCTCATTCATCAAAAGCCTTACATACATATTCCCGTTGTAATCACACCTTACAAAGATACTTCCCTTAGAGTCTAACAAAGTTTTAGCATGGTGCAGTCTATTCTCCAATATTGTTATCCAATCAGCATCCTTATACTTCACTGAATAGAAATAGTCTGCATCCTGTTCTTTATTAAACGGTGGATCAATATAAATCGTCTGCACTTTCTCTTTAAACTTTGGCAAAATTGTATTTAATGCCTGATAATTCTCGCTCTTTATCAGCCAGCCGTCTAAGGAATTATCTAAATCATCAAACAGACCTAAAATTTCAAGCTCCAAATCCTTAAAGTATTTTGTATCAATCGGCAAGTGTCTAAATTCCCCTCTTAAAGAGGGGTGTCCCGAAGGGACGGGGTGTTCCCCTCTTATAGAGGGGTGTCCGAAGGACGGGGTGTTAGCAATTTCTCTCTTCAAAAATTCAATTACGCCTGATAAATTACTCTTTATATCAGTATCAAGTATATGAATAACTTTTAACCCAAGACTTTTTAAATAATCATCTCTTTGTTTATCATATTCTATCTTTCCATCATGACTTATACCGTCAATCTCTACAACAATACCCAAATTTTTACAATAAAAGTCAACAATATAATTTCCGATAATTTTCTGCCTATCAAAGTCAAGACCGAGAAATTGTTTATTTTTTACTTGATTCCATAACAAAACTTCAGATAAGTTCCCTGCCTTTCGTAATTCTTTAGCCCTTTCTTTAAGCTGTGGATTAAAGGGTAATTCGTTCCATTTAACTACCCCGTCAGTCCTTCGGACTGCCACCCCTTCTGAGAAGGGGAATACTACCCCGTCAGGCTTTGCCTGACACCCCTTCACAGAAGGGGAATTTTCAAAAACATTTTCTACTTTAAAATCATCATCTACAATTCCTAACGCTCTCCATTCTTTCACCTGGTTATTAAAGTTCTCATGTTTCAATATCTCCACTATCAATTTTAAGTCTTTGTCTTTTTCAGCAATCCTATCAAGGGTTATCACATAGTTGGAATTCAAAACAAACTTTGGCTTATTCCATATCTTTACGAGTTCGTCTTCAAATTGAGAGATAAAATTAATGATCTTAAAGGCAATGTCCTTCAGAACCTGAAGTTGCTTTATTCTTTTTTCTGTCCATTCACTTTCACCAACACCCCTTACCCCTCTATGAGAGGGGAAAACATATTGATAAAGCCAGATATTAAACTGCTCTTTCAAAAAGTCTTTTGCATTTTTATTTATGAAATAATCAACCTCACTTTGCTTTTCAAAAACCCTGAATGCACGTTCTAAAATATCCTCATCAACATCTATTCCTTCCCTGTTTACAGACCTTAAAATTTCATCTAACTTTGTTTTCTTACCTCTTTCTGAATATGAAACATTAAATATAGGTACTCTGTCTCTCCTTTTTTCTTTAAATTCAAAAATTATATCCCTTTTTTCATTTGCCCTTTTATGCTGTAGGGTCGAAACATCAAAGAAAAATTTATATCCATCTACATCAACCTCAAGATTCTTAAACAACCTGTCTGTCTTAACATAGTAAAGCATGTGAGTTTTCCAGAATAACATCACATCTTTATCATCTGTGTAAACTTTCTCATAGACATTTTTATGAATTGGGGTATATCTGAAATAAATTGACCCACTTTCAGAGAAATATGATTCAAAAAAGGTATAGAGTTTATCAAAAAGTTCCTCTTTAAATTCGGGAAAGTGCTCAGTGGCCTTTTCAATATCTCCCTGAAGTTTCGGGAAGACGCCTTTTTCATAGTATCGTGACTTGATCCGCATTAAGTTGATATAGCCAGATTCGCCCTCAACCTTTGCGCCAACAAATATATCTTTTAAAGCATTATAAAATTTTTGCTCTTTAGTCATGTTTTTTTACCTCTTTTAATCATGGCGTCGGGCATTTCATATAACTTGTTCATATCCGCATTGCGTATATGCTACCAAATTGGTGGGATAGACGCAATATAGATAATTTTACAATGTTGTATTTTCTTACACAAAATCAAATAGATAATCCATTGGTTCTTCTCCCCATCCTGAAGCATATCCAGCAATTGCCTCTGCAATCCCTGTAAAGTTATTTAACCTGTAGGATGACGAAACTATCAGTACACCTTTATGTGGAATATTGCTGGCAAAAAACTGCCTCGTTAAGAGAATATAGTCGTTTCTATTTCTGGTCGCAAAGCATCGCCCCTCTAAAGCCGAATATTCCAACTGCTCCTGATCTGTCAACCCTGTGCGTCCTATTTCATGCACACTCACAGCATCTATTCCCTTCTGTCGCAGGAGAGTTGCTATCTGCGGGCTTATATCTTCATCAAGTAGGAGCTTCAATCCTTTTTCCTGACGAATGGAAGTTCAGCATAGGTTTTTTCCTTCGTCCAGGCTCTGTTCATTTCGATCAACTTCTCTATCTCATCAGGATAGGTTCTTGCATAGCCTATTGCTGCCATAAGTTGTCTGTCTGTGAGCCAGTGAAAGGACTCTTTTAAGGCATTAAAGTCGTTATTAAGTTCCTGATAGGCTGATATAAGTTCCCAGACATCTATCCCAGTCCCTTCAATGCGCGCACGTCTTCCTGCAGGACCATCAACAAAGACAATCCCAGGACATTTTCTCATTTTTATTGCCTCAGCAATCAGTTCTGATGTAAGACTCGAAAATGTCTCTTTTTTCCCTTGTAAAAGACTTTCTACCTCAGACAGGGTTTTTTCATCTATTCTGATACTTTTAACAACACTACCCATTTCTTCCTCCATTGATATGTATACATAATATTACATTGTAATATCTATGGTTGTCAAGTTTTATTTGGCTCATGTCAAAAGGTGTGCTGGAGACATAAGGCAAATGGTGGTAGAAAGCCAAGAAGCATCTTTCCGACATACACATGAACCGTTTATGTTAAAATTTATCATAGTGATGGAGATTCAATCCAGATTAAAGAAGACCGTCTATGTGCTCTCTCAAGAGATCGGCTCAAGAGGTTATTTACAGATAAGGCAGTTAGAGCAGACAGCAGATTATATCACTGAAGAGTTAACCTCTTATGGCTATGATGCATTATTCCAGCCTTACAAATATCAGGGAAACACTTACAAAAACATAATTGCTGAGATAAAAGGCAAAAAGACACCTGAAAAAATCCTGATTGTAGGAGCCCATTACGATACGATTATGGGAACCCCTGGCGCAGATGACAATGCCAGTGGAGTTGCGGGGATGCTTGAGACTGCAAGGCTCTTATATAACAGAAATCTCGATAAAACTGTGAGGCTTGTGGCATTTACCTTGGAAGAGCCTCCTTTATTCAGAAGCAGATATATGGGTAGTTATCAGTATGCAAAAAGCCTGAGGGATAAAAATGAGGCTATAGAAGGAATGCTGTCCCTTGAGATGATAGGGTATTTTACAGATAGACCAAAGAGCCAGTATTTCCCTTTACCTTTCTTCAAGTGGTTTTATCCCGACAAAGGGAATTTTATAGCACTTGTAGGAAATTTTTCCTCAAAGAGGTTTATATCGAGGGTTAAAACTGCCTTCAAAAGGGGCACAGAGCTTCCTATCGAATCCCTCTCCGCCTTCACCTGTGTACCCGGTGTAGATTTTTCTGATCACAGGTCTTTCTGGAAATTTAACTACAACGCCCTGATGGTAACTGACACTGCGTTTTACAGAAATCTCCATTATCATGGAATTAGTGATACTCTGGAGACCATTGATTATGCCCGTATGGCAGAGGTAGTTGCAGGACTTACAACCGCAATAGAAGCCCTTGCGGAAGGATAGATTGTATTGGATCTTGTTGCCGAACTCCTTTTCGCTTTCTGAAGAGAATTTTTGACAAATCCATGGCTCGTTACAGGCAATTTCAAAACTCGCCCTTCGGGCTCAAACAGTTGAAATTGCTTATCTTCCACTTCACCAGGATTTGTTATCAAAAATTCTCTAATCTCGCTCAAAGGGTTCGGCAACAGCCTCCTTTTTACCCATATACCATAATCATTCCAACGCCTACAATCATTATAACGCATCCCACGAGCCTGCCCATTATCTTCCTTTCCTCGAAGATGAAATAGTCGTATCCGACACTGAATAGCATACTTGTCCTCTTTACTGCAATCATATATGAGACATTCGTAAGGACAATCGCAAGATTGTGAGCAAAGATACTCAAGGTTATAGCTATCCCTATCAGAGGGAAGATTATCCTGCTGTAGTTATCTCTAAAGAAATTGAGATTCCGCATCTCCTGTGAACGCCACAATGCAACAGGTGTAAATACAATTGCCACTATAACATAGTAGATTGCGCCGAAGAATAAAGGTGTTGAGTGAAGTATCGCTATCTTACCGAGATTCGATGTGATACTGTATACAAACGCTATGATAAGCATGTATAAAGAGCCTTTCTCTTTGAAAACTGCTTTAACAGGTTCAAATATACCCTCCTTGAATTCCTGTATGTTCAATGTGTATCCTCCAGCTACAACGAGGAGTATCCCGATAACGCCATAGAGGTTCGGGATCTCACCGAGAAATATAAAGGATGTAAGTATCAGAAAGACAGGGGTGAAGGCGAGAAATGGTATGGTCAGTGAGAGTGGTGATGCCTTTATTGCCTTTATATACATTATCTTTGCGCCTATCTCAAGTGGAAGGAGCATCGCCGTAACCATCCAGAAGGTAGCATCAAGTTCGGGGATTTCTATGAAGAAAAGGATAACAGTCAATAATGGTGCTGCAAAGGCTACCCTCGTCCATGCGATGATATATTCATCGAATCGACTCAATGCCTTTTTGCTGAGGGCATCTGCGGTTGATAGTGTAAATGCAGAGATAAACGAATAAAAAATCCAGAGCAATTATCTTATCCTTTCAAAGGATTTCGCTGCAAGAACAATTGTTACAACACAGGTTAAAAAGACAACAGCGAGGTCAACAGTCAGCGGAAAATCTGCAGAGAGTGGTGGAGGTATCTTCGCAAACATGATATTTCTCATCGCATCGATTCCATATGTAAGGGGATTTATCAATGCAGCCATCTTAAGCACCGGTGGTAGAAGATTTACAGGATACATCGCTCCCGAGAGAAAAAACATCGGCATGATAATGAAGTTCATAACTACATTGAAACTCTCAAATGATTCAAGCATTGATGCTATAAATATACCAAGAGATGTAATGCCGAAGGATACAGGGATTGATATAAGTATAGTGATTAAAATCTGTGAGAAGTTTAGTTTCAGGCCTATGAACGGGAAGAGTAAGAGTATGAGTATAACCTGTATAGTAGAAAGCACAGTTCCGCTCAAAGCCTTCCCGAAGACTATTGAGAGTCTCGATATAGGGGCGACAAGTATCTCCCTCAGGAAACCAAACTCCCTGTCCCATACGATTGAGATCGTTGAAAAAATAGAAGCAAATAGTATGGTCATACCGAGCATTCCCGGGAATATGAATTGCATATAGGTGATCTCTCCCTGCCCGATAACGATTCCACTCAACCCGCCACCAATGACCAGTAGCCAGAGCATCGGGCGGATCAGTGTGCCTGCAAGCCTGCTCCTCTCCCTCAGGAATTTTTTAAACTCCCTCAGATATATAACATATATCGCCCGCCAATCGAGAATCATTTAATAACCTTTATAATCTCGGAGAGTTGAGGGGATCCGGTTAGAATATCGATGAGGGTGAAAACAAAGGCAGTTATACTTATATAACCATTCATATTAAAGAAGGCTACATCCAGACGGGAGAGATCGTCTTCTTTGACGAGGGAGTGTTCGTAAATGAGAAGTGCCACAACTATCAATACACCTGACAAATAAATGACTCCAAGATCCATGAGTGGATAGAGAAAGAATAGAAAAGTTGCTGTAGCGATGTGTGCGAACCTTGAAGCAAGAAGGGATTTCTTTATGCCGATTAGCTGTGGGATTGAGTGAATCCCTGCCTTTCTGTCAAAATCAATATCCTGAAGGGCGTATAGAATATCGAAACCAACGAGCCAGAACACAACAGCTATGCCAAGGATGATGGCAGGCATATCAATAGCACCCCTCACAGCAATCCACGCTCCAGCAGGTGCAAGACTTAAGGCAATTCCAAGAAAGATATGCGACATCCATGTAAGACGCTTTGTGTAGGAATAAAAGAAAACTATGACCAATGCTACTGGAGAAAGGCTGAATGCAAGTGGATTTAATCTATAGGTGGCATAGATGAAGATAAATGAAAAGAATGTTATAAAGAGGATTACCTCTCGGGGGGTTACCAGTCCCATCGGCAACGCCCTCTTAGAGGTTCTCGGGTTCATGGCGTCTATATGTCTATCTGTAAGGCGGTTAAATCCCATCGCTGAGGATCTTGCACCGACCATTGCTATGGTTATCCACAATATCTTATCCCAGTCCGGTATACCTCTTGCGGCAAGGACAGCACCCATAAAGGCAAAGGGAAGCGCAAAAACCGTGTGGGGAAACTTTATCATCTCAAGATATATAGCGATCTTCCCCAAAAGACCCATAACCTAATATAATTCATTCAGACGCCTAATGTCTATATTTTATCATGCTTACCAGTCTGGTTGAAAAGGTTAGATGCTTTAATGTATATTAAAGACATGGAGAAAACTCACTGCATTACTACAGGGATAGGTAGCCTGCCTCTTACAGATGTGGAAGAGGCATGTAGACTTGTTCTTGAATGTGGAATTGGCATCCCATTCTGGCCACAGCTTCCCAAGAGGGGATTCAGGGAGTTGATGATACCCCAGTTTTCAGAGGGTATGCCAGGCGTCAATCTCGATGAGGTGAAGGAACGTATCTGGGTAGATATGGGGGATAGCAGGGATGAGGTGGTTTACAGGTTCTTTGAGAATTTTTTAAACGAAGACCCTTCGCTATTTAGCATATCAGAGGGGTACGCTGCTGGTCTCAAGCGGTTCATGGAGCTACTTGAAGGCAGACACTATGATTATCTCAAAGGGCAGATAACAGGTCCAATCACATTCACCCTCGGCCTGGCAGATAATAACCGTCGAGCGATTTACTACGAGGAAGAACTGAGGGATATAGCAGTTAAGCTGTTATGCAGGAAGGCAGAATGGCAGATAGAGTTACTCAGTTCTTATGCAGATAAGGTCATTATCTTTATTGATGAGCCAATGCTGTCTGCGTTCGGGTCATCCTCTTATATTGGTGTTGAAAGTACTGCTGTAATGAATGCAATAGATGAGATAGTTAATGCCATTCACCAAAAGGAAGGGGTAGCTGGTATTCATTGCTGTGGTAATACGGACTGGTCTATAATTACATCCACTGAGGTGGATATAATAAACTTCGACGCATACCACTTTATGGGTTCTATTACTATATATCCTGATGCCATAAGGGGCTTTATGGAAAGAGGGGGAATCCTTGCATGGGGTATTGTGCCTACAAGCAAGGATATTATAAATGAGGATGCGAATACACTTAAAGTCCGTATCGATGAAGGGATGCGATTGTTTGAATCTTCTGGCATATCAAAAGAATTACTTGAAAGTCAATGCCTTATCACCCCCAGTTGTGGCACAGGGTCTATGGAGATAGATGATGCAAGAAAGGTGTTTTCTGTATTGGTGGAATTGAGTCGAAAGTGAGGGCTATGGAACGGAGTTCGCTATGGCATTAAAAGATGTTATAGGACAGGGGGAAGCCATTGCTATATTGGAAAGGGCGATAGAGAACCAGCGGTATCCCCATGCCTACCTCTTTACAGGAGAGGAAGGAGTTGGGAAAAGGTTGACTGCTCTGAACGTGGCAAAGGCATTAAACTGTAATTCCCCCGTCCAATTCGATGCCTGCGATCAATGTGTATCGTGCAGTATGGCAGAGAAGAGACTGCATCCTGATATTATATTTGTCGAGCCTGAGGTAGGAAAGGACCACGAACAGAAAAAAGAGATAACAGTGGAGCAGCTAAGAGAACTCGAAGAGAGGATTGCACGTAGAGCCTTTACAGGTGGGAAGAAAGTTGTCATTGTCAATGGGGCGGAAAAGATGAACAGGTTTGCAGCCAATTCGATGCTTAAAACTCTGGAAGAACCACCACCTGATACACTTATTATACTTATAACAACATCACCGTACGCACTTCTTCCAACCATTGTATCGAGATGTCAGCAGGTAAGATTTGCTATCTTGAAAGGTTCAGATATCTACAGGATACTTATTAAATTGGGATACGAAGGCAAAGATGCACAACTTCTTTCATCTGTATCCTGTGGAAAGGTTGGATATGCACTCAGCATGGATGCCAATGATTTCCGTTATAGAATGGCGGATTTTTTGAAGACACTATCTATAATTAATCCGATAAATTCTTCATATAGAGCGATGTTTTCAAAGGCTGAGGAGCTCTCGAAGAGCCAGCAGGCATTAGATGGATTTATAGAAAGAGGAATGCTGTGGTTCAGGGATCTGATGATCTTTAAATCAACTGGTAAGTTCGAGTTGGTCATGAATCTTGAATCCAAGGAAAATATATCTATGGAGGATGCATCACTCGATGAGATTATAGCATCATTGAGATTGTTGTATAATACTGAGAGAATCTCTGCGCTAAATCTTAACAGGAGATTGGCTGTAGAGGTTTTGTTTTTAAGACTTTTAACGATAATGGAGAAAGGCTATGGATGTTAATACCGATACAAAAGAGAGAAAATGTTTAGAGAAAGAGGCGTTTGTCTTCTGTCGCGAAAAGATAAATGAGAAAGTAATTCCTATGCATCTTGTAGGAACAGAATACTCAAAGGAAGATGGCAAACTGATATTTTATTTTACTGCTGAGGAACGGATTGATTTTCGTGAACTTGTAAAAGACCTTGCGAATAAGTTCAAGACAAGAATCGAGATGAAGCAGATAGGTGTGAGGGATGAGGCGCGATTTATCGGAGGAGTCGGCAGCTGTGGAAGAGCCCTCTGTTGCACATCATTCCTTAAGAATTTTGAACCTGTATCAATCAAGATGGCAAAGAAACAGGATCTGGTGCTTAATCTTGCAAAGATATCTGGCCTCTGCGGTAGGTTGATGTGTTGTCTTAGTTTTGAATATGGTGTATATGATGAGATAAAGAAAGATAAAGAGAAGATGATTTTTAAAGATGATCTCTGTCAGACAGAGACAGTGATAAACATGGAGGATACATGCGAGGCGCCCCCAAAAATACAAGATTCTTTGGTAACCCCAGATGTGGTATTGAGTCCAGAGAAATCTATCGACTCTCAAGAATCAGTTAAGACAGGAGACAAAAAACAGGATGGATTCAGTGGTAGGGAGAATAGGCTCAAGAGAAAACGCAGGCACAGAAAGAGACGATTATGAGAAAATTTTATGTCACTACACCCATATACTATGTAAATGATGTGCCACATATCGGGCATACATATACGACAATCGCTGCAGATGTGCTTGCCAGATATTATCGAATGCGGGGTAAAGATGTATTCTTTCTCACAGGCACGGATGAACATGGTCAGAAGGTAGAGAAGGCAGCAAAGGAGAAGGGGCATGCTCCAAAGGAGCATGCCGATGCAATGGTGGTAAATTTTAAAGACCTCTGGCAGAGGCTCAATATATCTAACGATGCCTTTATACGCACAACAGACGAACAACACAAAAAAACAGTTCAGGAGATACTTCAAGCCCTCTATCAGAAAGGCGAAATCGAAAAGAGGACATATACAGGTTGGTATTGTACCCCTGATGAACGGTTCTGGACAGAGAAAGAGACAATAGATGGTAACTGTCCTGAGTGCGGTCGGCCTGTTGAACATATCTCTGAAGAGAATTATTTCTTTCTTATGGGTAAGTATCAAAAGAGACTAATCGAATACATAGAGGATAATCCACGATATATACTACCAGAAACCAGAAAGAATGAGGTGCTTGGATTTTTGAGAAGTCAGCATCTCGGAGACCTCTGTATCTCAAGACCACGCTCCCGAGTCTCATGGGGAATACCACTTCCCTTTGATGAGGAATTTGTCACATATGTCTGGTTCGATGCCCTTGTAAACTACTACTCAGCAACAAAATACCTTGCACCGCAGATTACAGTCAAGAGTCAAGAGTCACGAGTCAGGAGTCAAAAAGAAACTCTCAACTCTCAACTCTCAACTCTCAACTCTGATAGCTGGTGGCCTTCAGACCATCACCTCGTGGGGAAAGATATTCTTACTACACACTCTATCTACTGGTCTATTATGCTGATGGCACTTGATCTCCCACTACCCAGAAACATCTTTGCCCATGGATGGTGGACAATACAGGGGAGGAAGATGTCGAAATCCCTCGGTAATGTGGTTGATCCGAATAGAATAATTAAAAAATTTGGTGCAGACCCACTCCGGTATTTTCTTCTCAGGGAAGTGCCTTTTGGGCTTGATGGGGATTTTTCAGAAGATTCGATGATAAAACGCATAAACACAGACCTAGCCAACGATCTTGGAAATTTATTAAGTCGTTCCTTAACAATGATAGAAAAATATAGAGAGGGAATAATACCACCAGATAGAGATAGGGATAGAGAGAGGAGGATTCAGGAGTTGTTTGATACTCTCCCGAATAGCTTTGAGGTTTTTTTTGAAAGGCTTGAGTTTCATCATGCCCTTACTCAATTATGGGTTGTTATAAACGGGATAAATGAATATGTGGATAAGACTGCTCCATGGAAGGAAAAATATCCAGGCACCCTCTCTAACACACTTTACACTATAGCTGAATCCTTGCGCCTCATCGCACTCTATCTTTTTCCCTTCATGCCATCTACGGCAGAAAATATCTGGAAACAGCTTGGCATAAAGGATACTATAAGCAAGATAGATTTCGAAACAGCTAAAGATTGGGGTGGCTTAATGCCAGAGACAAAGATAGAAAAAGGAGAGCATCTCTTTCCAAGGATAGGCCCTTCGCCTTTGGCTCAGGGTGACATTTTTGGGAGCGGAGTTCGCTATGAATGAAAGATATAATCATAAAAAGATTGAATCAAAGTGGCAGGCAATATGGCAGAATAAGGGGCTTTTCAGGGTAACAGAGGATCCTTCCAGACCTAAATACTACTGTCTCGAGATGTTCCCTTATCCTTCTGGAAAGATACACATGGGGCATGTCAGAAACTATGTCATCGGAGATGTGATTGCCCGTTATAAGAAAATGAAGGGATACAATGTCCTTCACCCTATGGGGTGGGATTCCTTTGGACTTCCTGCTGAGAATGCTGCTATAAAGCATGGGACACATCCAGCAAAGTGGACGCTTGAGAACATAGAATACATGAAAAGGCAACTGATGGCGATGGGATTATCCTATGACTGGGATAGAGAGGTAAATACATGTGATCCTGAATACTACAAATGGAACCAGTGGCTCTTCCTAAAGATATATGAAAAAGGGCTTGCATACAAGAAGAAGTCCTCTGTTAACTGGTGCATTTCATGTGAGACGGTTCTTGCGAATGAACAGGTTATTGACGGAAGGTGCTGGAGATGCGATACAGAAGTGACAGAAAAGGAGCTCGAACAGTGGTTCTTAAGAATCGAGGCATATGCTGATGAACTCTTATCATTCTGCGACCGTCTTCATGGGTGGCCAGAGAGGGTAATAACTATGCAGAAGAACTGGATAGGCGAGAGCCGTGGTGTCGAGATAGACTTTCCTGTTGAAAGAATGGATGAGAAGATAAGGGTCTTCACAACAAGGCAGGATACGATATTCGGGGCTACATTTGTTACCCTTGCACCAGAGCATCCGATTTTAGAGAAGATAGTGGACAGTAGTCAGTGGACAGTGGTCAGTGATTTTATTGAAAAGATCAAAAGACAGAACAGGTTTATACGGACTGATATAAGTAGTGAGAAAGAAGGGGTTTTCACAGGCTCTTACGCTATAAACCCGTTTACAAATGAGAAGATCCCTATCTGGGTGGCGAACTTCGTCCTGATGGAGTATGGAACAGGTGCAATCATGTGTGTGCCCACACATGACCAGAGGGATTTCGAATTTGCAGAGAAGTATGGTCTGCCTATAAGGGTTGTGATTGTGCCAGAGAAAAGTTCGGAGTTCGGAGACTTCGTCGAGCTCAGTCGAGACGTTCGGAGTTCGGAGAAATTTAAAATTTCTAACTCTCAACTCATAACTCATAACTCCGAACTGATTACCGAGGCATACGAGGGAGAAGGATTAATGGTAAACTCTGAAGAATTCAGTGGATTGATGAGTGTAGAAGGACGGGAGCGAATAGCAGAATTTGCAGAGGCTAAGGGTATAGGTAGAAGAGCCGTCAACTACAGACTGAGAGACTGGGGAATATCGAGACAGAGATACTGGGGGACACCCATACCTATTGTATATTGTGGCAATTGCGGGATTGTCCCTGTCCCTGAAAGAGACCTTCCAGTACTGCTACCAATGGATGTTAATATATCTGGAAGGGGAGGTTCTCCGCTGAACGGTTTGAGAGACTTCGTAAATACAATCTGTCCTGAATGTGGAGGTGCAGCGAGGCGAGAAACAGATACCATGGATACATTCGTCGATTCATCGTGGTATTTTATTGCTTATTGCTTTGGCAAAGGTAATATTGATCTTAACTCAGCACTCAGCACTCAGCACTCAGCACTCAGTTACTGGATGCCTGTAGATCAATATATAGGAGGTATTGAACATGCCGTGCTCCATCTCCTTTATGCAAGATTCTTCACAAAAATGATGAGAGACCTCGGTATTGTCAGAAACGATGAACCCTTTGAGAGTCTTCTTACGCAGGGGATGGTTATAAAGGATGGTGCAAAGATGTCCAAGTCAAAGGGAAATGTTGTTGACCCGGAGGAACTCCTGAATAAATATGGTGCAGATACCTCAAGGCTCTTTTCTCTTTTTGCTGCCCCTCCAGAGAAGGACCTTGATTGGAGTGATGAGGGAGTTGAGGGGGCATATCGTTTTCTGAACAGGGTATGGATGATGGTAAATAAGAGTTCAGAGTTCAGAGTTCAGAGTTCAGAGTTAGATACTGAGGGATTGAATGCGGAGGAGAAAGCACTTCTGAGGAAGGTTCACCATACGATAAGAAAGGTAACGCTGGACATAGAGAGGGAATTTCACTTCAATACAGCGATTGCTGCCCTTATGGAATTGAGTAATGAGATTGGTGACTTTATGTTCAGAACGAGAGTAAGCGAGAGTACCCAGCAGGATGCAATATTACGGTATGCTGTAGAGATGCTCATCCTTATGCTTTCACCTTTTTCACCCCATATAGCTGAAGAACTCTGGGAATTGATGGGCAACAAACAGTTTGTGGCTGAGATGCGATGGCCTGTATGGGATGAGGGACTCATAAGAGATGAATATGTAACCGTTGTAATTCAGGTGAACGGGAGACTGAGGGATAAAATCAATATGCCTGCTGGCTCTACAGAGGAGGTGCTTAAAGAAGCAGCACTAAAAAGCGAGAAGGTCAGACAATTTACTGGAGATAAGGTCATAAAGAATGTTATTGTAGTGAGAGACAGGCTTGTAAACATTGTTGTGAGGTAATCATGCGGAGAATATTAATACTATTAATCTTACTCGGGCTTACCGCGGGATGTGGCTATCATTTTGCTGGTGGTGGGACAGCCCCTGGTGGTATAAAGAAGATAGCGATATTAGTTGCAAAGAACTCTACATCTGAGCCTGGTATCGAGGACACGCTGACACGCGCAATAATAGATGAATTCATCGCCGATGGACGGATAAGGGTAACTGCAGAAGAGAATTCAGATGCTGTCCTTTACTCCAATGTTATATCATTTGAGACAGTAGCGGTATCAGCCGTTGGTGAACGGGGGGAAGATTATACTGTAAAGATGAAGGTCGATTTCAGGCTTGAGGACAAAGAGAAAAAGGTGTTATGGAAGGAATCAGGCATGGAGTCAAACCTCAGGGCGGATTACAAAGCATCAACCGATGTCTCTTCAACAAGGATTGCCAAGGAGAAGGCAATATCGAAATACTGTAAGAATATAGCAAGAGACCTGATAAGTTCGATGTTTGAAGGATTCTGAGCGGGGTATAAAGAGTATTTCCAGGTGAAATATTACGAATTCATAGAAGAAATAAATCAGGGGAAGATTGCAAACACCTACATATTTTATGGCGATGAGAGCTACCTTATGGAGGATGCACTTGAGCGTATTAAAAAAGAGCTCTTTAAAACAGGATTAACGGATTTCAATTATGACCTTTTTTATGCAGATACCTTCAACTCTAAAGATATTCTAAATATAGCCCATACAGTGCCTGCCTTTTCAGAGTGGAGGTTTATCATTGTTAAGGAGGCTGAAAGGATTCCAGAAAGTGAATGGGATGCCCTCACCCCTTATATATCTAACCCTGTTTCTTCAACATGTATCGTATTCAAAGCAGATACTCCAAAAAGAAAACCGATATGGAATAGATTAAAGGGTCACGCTCAATTCGTAGAGTTTTATCCTCTCACGAAGGATAGGCTTTCTTCGTGGATAAAGAAATGGATAGCCTCAAGAGGGTTAAGGATAACCGATCCATCTATCCATATGCTCATTGACCTCGCAGGTAATGATCTCAATACAATTGTGAATGAACTTCAGAAGATTGTGCTTTTTTTAGGAGAAAGAAAGGAAATCAATTTAGAGGATGTGAATTATATAGTTGGGGATAGTAGATTGCATACATCTTTTAATTTATCTGATGCTATCCTGGATAAGGATCTGGGACGTTCTTTGGAAATACTATCCAGACTTCTCAATGAAGGTATAGAACCCCCTGCTATAGTAGGTGCAATAGCATGGCAGTTTCGGATGGCTCTCAAGGCTATAGATATGAAGAAGAGTAGTATAACTGATACTGAGATAATGAAAAATTTAAAAATACCCCTGAGAGATATGCAGTCATTTATAACAAAGGCACTGAGATACAAACCTTCAGAGATTATCAATGCACTTGAGAGGATACACGCTACAGACATCGAGATTAAAAGCAGTGGTAGAACCAAGGCGTTAGTGCTACAATCGCTGATTATGGAGTTGACAAAGAAGCTATAAGCTGGTTAACTTTTCTGGTCAGTCTCGAGATATTTCTTGACGCATTATTTCTGTGTATGATACCTTTTGAGACAGCTTTGTTCAAAGATTTGATAGCAGAGGAAAGGGCTATTTTTGCATTATTGACATCTTTATCCTCTACCGCCTTATTTGCCTTTTTAATTGCTGTCTTAATGGCAGATTTTATCATCTTATTTCTTTCACACCGTTTCTCTGCCTGTCTTTGTCTTTTTAATACTGATATATGTTTTGCCAAATCCTACCTCCCTGATACAACTAAATTTTTTATCATAATGGTGTGAATGATGTCAAGGGAAATCGTAGAGGAAGAGAGCAGAAGGATCACACGAGCGGCAGGCATTGTTGGTATCGCTACATTTCTAAGCAGGATACTCGGGTTTGTGCGAGATATGGTGCTGGCGAGATTCTTCGGGGCAACGCAGGCTGCAGATGCATTTTTTGTTGCCTTCAGGATTCCGAATCTCCTTAGAGAACTATTTGCAGAAGGTTCGATGTCTGCGGCATTCATACCTGTGTTTACAGAGTATCTCACGGTGAAATCAAAGAAAGAAGCCTTGAGAGTTGCAAGTGTTGCATTTACACTTCTTCTCGTCGCCCTCAGTATCATAGTTCTCCTCGGTATCGCTGTAGCACCCCTAATCGTAATGGCAATCGCACCTGGTTTTGTCCCGTATCCAGAAAAATTTTCCCTCACAATCGAACTTACAAGGATAATGTTTCCTTATCTACTTTTTATAGGGCTTTCCGCTGTTGCAATGGGTGTGCTTAATTCGATGAGGGCATTTACCTCTCCGGCACTTTCACCTGCGATGTTTAATATCATAGTTATTGCGTCTATTATTATTGCCTCGGTCTCGCTTGATAACCCGATTATCGGTGTAGCGGTTGGTGTTGTTATAGGTGGAATTTTTCAGTTTTTCTTCCAGTTACCATCTCTGAGATCAAGAGGTATCAACCTGCAGTTTGTCTTTGATATACGGCATCCCGGTATAAGGCGCATCGGAACCCTTATGCTTCCCTCCTTTTTCGGTCTTGCTATAATGCAGATCAATATCTTTGTCAGCACAATTTTGGCATCGTATCTTGCGGAAGGGAGTGTTACTTATCTATACTATGGGATGCGGTTGATTCATTTCCCACTCGGGATATTTGGTGTTGCACTGGCAACTGCTATTCTTCCTGCTTTATCTGAACAGGTCTCCAGGAATGAATTTGCTAAAATGAAAGAAACATTCTCGTTTGGTTTGAGGTTTGTAACATCCATAACAGTGCCTGCAGCGGTCGGATTAATAGTCCTTAGAGAACCCATAGTAAATCTTCTTTTCCAGAGAGGCAAATTCGATTATATCGCTACTGTTGGTACCGCAGAGGCGGTTCTTTTCTACTCGCTTGGTCTCTGGGCATTTGCAGGTGTAAGAATGGTGGTGTCCGCATTCTATTCCATGCAGGATACAAAGACACCCGTAAAGGCAGCAGCCATAGCAATGATAGCGAACATCGTCCTCAGTATCGTCCTCATGTTTCCTCTAAGGCATGGGGGATTGGCACTTGCAACATCCATGGCATCAGCCATAAACCTCGGTATACTCATAGTTGTGTTGAGAGGAAGGCTTGGTAGCATAGATGGTAAAAATATCTTAAAATCTCTCTTGAAGATAACCGTATCTTCTTTTATAATGGGAATATGGGGATGGCAATTCCTTAGAGGTGATATATGGATGATCGAAGGGCACTATACAGAAAAAGCCCTTCTTCTTTCCGTTGTATTGATAACAAGCATTGGCGTTTATCTCTTGTTATTAAAGGTTCTTAAAAGCGAAGAACTTTCCTTTCTATGGAGGTTGGTGACCCGTAAACGGTCTGATCTATGAAGTAGGACATGATTCTTTTAAAGTTTGTGGTAGGTCCATTAGAGGTCAATTGTTACATCATCGCAAGTGAAAGCACACGAGAGGCAACTGTAATCGATGCTGGCGATGAAGACAGCAGGGTACTATCTAACCTCAAAGATAATGGTCTTACACTGAAATACATAATAAATACACATGGACATTTTGACCATATTGGTGGTAACAGGACACTCAAGGATGCCACAGGTGCATTGGTACTTATGCATAGGGGTGATGTAGAGATGTTACAGACAGCCTCGGAACAGGCAGAATTCTTCGGTATAAAGTTCACTGAACCACCCCTGCCAGATATGTATGTGGATGATGGTGATGAGATTATCTTTGGAGATATAAAGCTCAAGGTCATACATACACCTGGACACTCAAAGGGGGGGATATGTCTGCTATCTGATAACATGGTGTTTACAGGGGATACCTTATTTGCAGGTGCAGTTGGCAGAACAGATTTTCCCGGTGGAAATTTTAAAGAACTTTTATCATCTGTGAGAGAGAGATTAATGATTCTTCCTGATGATACGATTGTGCTTCCAGGACATGGGCCTGAAAGTACAATCAGGGATGAGAAGGAATATAATCCCTTTGTCTTAGGGCTTGAAGGGGAAGGATAATAGTAAGAGTTAAGAGTTATGAGTTGAGAGTTATGAGTTAAAAACATTAAACTTTAAACTTACAACTTGTAACTATGATAGGGGGAGTGGATAGGTCACTGGTGGACCTCCTGGACTTCAAATCCAGTGTATCCGTGTAAAATCGGATAGGTGGGTTCGATTCCCACACACTCCCGCCAAGAAATACAGTGAAAAGTGAAGAGTGAAAAGTGCGAACGACGGTTGATGTTGAAATAACAAGATATAAAGGTAACGAAATAGAAAAGGTAAAGGATACCGTTGCCACAGAAAGGTATCTGAAGATTATTCTCGGAGATACCGAATTTGTAACACTCCTCTGCACACCTTCTATGGTAAAAGAACTTGCAGTAGGTTTTCTCGTCTCAGAGGGAACTTTAAAAGGTAAGTGGTGCAGTGAAGAAATAGATGTAATTGATAAGGATGATGTTGTCATTGTCAGGATTCCGTTAATAGTAGACCCCAAAGGAGACCCTAAAGGCAGTGTGGTTGTTACCTCAGGATGTGGTAAAGGTATCACCTTCGCAGGTAAAGAGGATATAACCTCTATGAAAAAGATTGCCTCTGACCTGACTGTGAGTATTGGAGAAATAAGACATCTATTGAAGGATTTCAGAGAGCGTTCTGAACTCTACAGGACTACAGCCTGTGTTCACAGCGCAGCACTATGTAAGGTCGCATCCGGAAATCATGGTTCCCCTGAGATAGTCGTCTTTGCAGAGGATTTAGGGAGACATAATGCAGTAGATAAGGTCTTTGGATATAGCCTACTTAATGGCGTGTCTACAGAAGATAAGGTGCTAATCGTGAGTGGGAGGGTCTCATCTGAGGTTTTACAGAAAGCGGCGCTGAGGAATGTTCCAGTCGTAATGAGCAGAACTGCTCCAACAAGTTTCTCTGTGGAAATGGCAGAAAGAGCTGGTATTACACTTATAGGTTTTGCGCGGGGGGAGAGGATGAATATCTATTCAAATGACTGGAGGGTAAAAAATGAGGACTGACGAGAAGAAGGCAGAAGAGGGGCGCCCCAAGAAATCCAAAGATTTTTTAGGGACCGCTCCAAAGAGAAACGATGTAGAAGGCGTCTCCATAGAGGAGTTTTTAGAATCAAGGTTAAAAGGATTCATACCTAAACTTTTAAAGGTAGATAATGGGAATCTTTACTTTTCGGTAATAGGAGAGATAGAGAGATGTTTGATTTCTCTTGTGCTGAGGGAGACTGGAGGAAATCAGGTCAGGGCATCAAGAATACTCGGTATAAATCGTAACACCCTCAGGAAAAAGATAAGGGACCTCAATATCAAAATAGATAGACTTAGATTGGGTTCATCTCCAGATTAGTTGATGAATCGGGAGGATTCAAGAAATAAAATCAAAATGCAAAAATCAAAATATAAAATGACAGATCAAAATGTAAAAAATTTTGAATTTTAATTTGTATTTTTGATTTTTAATTTTAAATTAGGGTATCTTTGAAACCTATTTAACAACTAATTTAGTTAAGAACGAAAAATTAAAGAGATAAAGAGGGAATAAGATGCCAGAATTGAGAAAAGACCCTATTATTGGTAGGTGGGTGATTATATCTTCAGAGAGGGGGAAACGCCCATCAGATTTTCAGTGGCAGATAACAAAGAAGAAGGGTGGGTTCTGTCCCCTCTGTGAGGGTAACGAATATACGACCCCCCCTGAAATTCTTGCCTATAGAAAACTTGGAACACTGCCCAATAAGCCTGGGTGGACTCTAAGGGTTGTTCCCAATAAGTTTCCGGCATTAAGAATCGAGGGCATGCTTGACAAGACAGGTGAGGGCATATATGACAGGATGAATGGCATTGGTGCCCATGAGGTGATAATTGAATCTCCCATCCATGAGACAACGCTTTCTACCCTTCCTCTTAGCGCAGTAAGGGATGTGCTCTGGGCGTATAAGGAGCGCATTGATGACCTCAAGAAGGACAGGAGATTTCAGTATATCCTGATATTCAAGAATGAAGGTGAAGCAGCAGGCGCCTCACTTGAACACACACATTCCCAGCTTATAGCCCTCCCGATAGTTCCAAAACAGGTGAGAGAAGAAATAGACGGTGCAATACAGCATTACGATTACAAAGAGAGATGTATATTCTGCGATATAATTCGTCAGGAACTTGAGACCAATTCACGAGTAATATCTGAAAATGAGCATTTTATTACCCTTTCACCTTTTGCACCGAGATCACCATTTGAGACATGGATACTACCCAAGGAACACGAATCTTCATATGAACTTACAGGCAAAGAGAAATTTTATGCACTTGCGAGCATCCTGCAGATGACACTGAAACAACTGGATAAGGTTTTGAATACACCTCCTTATAATTATATGATTCACACCTCTACATTTGATGAACCTGTAAATGATTACTATCACTGGCATATCGAGATTATGCCGAAACTAACGAAGATTGCGGGCTTTGAGTGGGGGTCAGGTTTCTATATCAATCCGACACCCCCTGAAGAGGCAGCCGCATTTTTAAGGGAAACAGAGGTAGTCGAGGTATTCCCATGAAGGTATTAGTTGTATCTCCAGAGGCGGTTCCATTTGCGAAAACAGGTGGGCTTGCTGATGTGGCAGGTGTACTTCCCGCCATCATCAAGGCTCAGGGGATAGATACAGCCCTTATTCTTCCACTCTATAGAATGGTAAACAGGGAGAAATTCAGGCTCAGGAAGAGCCTTCAGACGATAGATATCCCGATCTCGGACAGGATTGAGTCAGCCTCTGTATGGGAGGGAACTACATGGAATAATGTTCCTGTATATTTCATTGAGAAAGAAAAGTATTACAATAGAGATTACCTCTACAGTACTCCTCAGAGCGATTATCCGGATAATGCAGAGCGGTTTGTCTTCTTTTCAAAGGCAGTTCTTGAGGTCTGTAAGGCAACTAAATTCAGACCTGATGTCATACACTGTAATGACTGGCAGAGCGCACTTGTTCCACTTTACATGAAGACACTTTACAGGGATGACCCCTTCTTCAAAGAGACTTCATCTGTCATTACAATTCATAATCTTGGCTATCAGGGAATCTTCTGGCATTACGACATGCATCTGCTTGGAATCGGATGGGAGTATTTTACTCCTGAGGGGATTGAGTTCTACGGGAAGATAAATTTTCTTAAGGCAGGACTTATCTTCTCAGAGGTAATCACTACTGTAAGTGAGACATACAGCAAGGAGATACAGACCGATGAGTATGGCTTTGGACTTGACGGTGTTCTGAGGAAAAGAAGCAGAGATCTCTATGGGGTGATTAATGGTATAGATTATAATGAGTGGAATCCATCTATAGATAGTAATATAAAAGAGCCCTATGGTC
>JBFLZU010000090.1 GCA_040756155.1 Nitrospirota bacterium
TTTTGATAGTTATCTTTAGCAAACGTCATAGTTGCCTTAGAATCTTCTGCTATTGTAAGAGCTTTTTCTATAGATCTCTTTTCCTCTTTTAAATTTGTAAACATTGCACCAGACTCCAACATTTCAATGCTCTTTTTCTTCTCAAGCATTTCCTCCCTGCTTGACATCGAGAGAGTTCCACAAGAGGAGGAAAAAATAAGTATTATTATAAAAACGCTTTTAAGCATATTTACCCCTTTGCCATTACAATACAATATTACTTTAATAAGAAAACCCGCCATGAAAACCTATCTCCTTCAGGGATGGGAGGATGTCAAATTCTGGGAAATGCCAGTCCCCAAAGTAGCCATGGGTAAAAATACTGAGACCATCAAGGTAAAGACTACTATACCTACTATAAAAATACTCGCAGGTTCTATTAAGGTAGTTATCTTTTTTGCCTGATCTTCTGCTTTCTTCTTATATGTTGATGCAATCCTTGAAAATATCTCTTCATACTTGCCTGTTTCTCGGATAACTCTGACTTTTTGAATTAAATCCTCAGGGAAAAATTCAGTAGATAGTGATTCATCAAGGTGCTTACCTTCTGATAAGTTTAGCAAAATATTTGATACCTGTTTTTTAGGAAGTCCCTCCTGTGAGGATTCGATTACCTTAATCGCATCCGTGATCGATATCCCCCCTTTTACCATCATTTCAAGCTGGGAGAAAAGGCTGGAAATAAAAGAACTTTTTATCAGTTTACCTACAAGAGGGGTATCATACAGAAAATCAGGCTTACTCTCTTTGAGCGTATAAACCATATACCAAGAGAATCCGAAAACTCCCATAATAATGAGTAAAAGGTTTTCTTTAAGAAAAATAGTAATATTAAAAAGCGTTTGTGTTATAGGTGGTATGTTACCTAAAGACCTCAATGTCTCTGCAATGGTTGGGATTGTCTTGAAGATAAGTAGCATCATCAATCCAGAGGATGCCACTATGTTTATCAGGGGCATAAGGATAGCCTTTTTAATCTCTGATACAAACCTCCCTTCTTCCTCATATTTTTCTCTTATCCTTTTTAGGGATTCTTCGATATGACCAGAATCCTCTCCTGCCTTTATGGTAACAATAACAGAGGGAGGGAAAATATCGGTTTTCTTCAGAGACATAGAAAAACTATATCCACTATCCATATTATCTTTAATAATCTCCACTACAGTTCTCATCTCTTTGTTTTTACATTTAAAAGTCTTTATCGCCTCCCTTATTGTTATACCAACACTTATAAGATCGCTTACATGGTCAAAAAAACTCAGTACCTCTTTTCTCTTTACCTTCATCAATAAACCCCAAAGAATGTCTTTACTATCTGCTCACCCCATGGGGTAGTAGTTAAAATCCTGACAGAATAAGGTGAAGGCTCTCCATTATCAGGATTTCTTGTAGAGGATGAACCATTATCCACCTTGAATTCCTTACCCCATGCATCCTTTGCCTGCTCAGGGTTAAATTTAAGGGCCGTTATGGCATTTATATCAGCCAGCGTTGCAATACAGTCATCTGCTACCGTGCATGAGTTAAACAGTTGACTGTTAGTATCCCATTTTGTAGGGGCAGATGCCCCATTTCTATCAGTCTTTGCAAATCTGTCAATATTCACATCATGGTTTGTATCATCAAGATAAAGGGTGTTGAAATAAGACTGGAAGGCATTTCCTATTTCTTCCATCTTTTTCAGTGTCTCTTTGTATTTTGAAATCTGTATCTCAAGACCACTTACCTCTGCACAGACATCATCCCCACCACATGTAATCTTACCTTCGTTTGGATCGAACGAAGAGGACAATTTAGAATCTGTAGATTTTGAAACAAAGGCTATAACATGATACTGAACCTGTGGGCTTGTTGTGCTGGCAAGTCTGTTACTTACATAAGCAGTATACTCCATGTTATATACATCCCTCCCAACTGCCTTCTGTGACATGCCAGCATAGGAAGATACAGGATAAAAACTTGTCCCTGTAGTTCCAGGTACGATTGTGTTAGAGCCGAA
>JBFLZU010000091.1 GCA_040756155.1 Nitrospirota bacterium
GGCGCCTTCTCTCATAGCCTCAACAGCGGTCTTTACATCTGCAAAGGCAGTGATTACAATCACCCCTGTATCAGGAGAGATGTTCTTTATAGATTTTAATACCTCAATACCATTAATACCTGGTAGCCTGAGGTCTGTTATCACAACATCAAAACTTTCCTTTTCAAAGAGTCTTATACCATCAACACCATTATCTGCAGTAGCGATTTTATATCCTACACTTTCAAGGGTACAGGAAATTCCAAGTCTCACAGAAAGTTCATCTTCTATTACAAGTATCTTCATCGTTTGTAACCTGTCTTTTGAAATTTTCAGCAATTTTTGTGCCATATTATACTTTAGAGTCAAGAGTCAAGTCAAAGACTTAATAAGTCCTCTCATTTCATGACCCATGCCCCTTAACCCTATGTTATTGGTAATTTAATCCTGAATGTTGTTCCAGCGCCAACAATGCTGTCCACTTCGATTATACCACCATGTTGTTCCACTATTCCCTTACTCACAGAAAGTCCCAATCCCGTCCCCTCTCCTACACTCTTTGTTGTAAAGAAAGGATCAAAAATATAGGGCATTATGTCAGGAGGAATACCACCTCCTGTATCCTCGATAGAAACTACACAGAACCCATTTTCTCCCCTCGTCCTAATTGTCAGGCTACCGTCGCCATCCATAGACTGTAGGGCGTTTATCATAATATTCATAAAGACCTGTGCCATCTTGTTTTCATCAATCAATATTTCCGGAATATTATCTGACAGGTCATTAACAACTTTAATGTTCTTTTTTGAGGCAGGGTAATTGAGCAAAACTAACAGGCGGTTTATGAGGTTGTTCAGGTTTACAGGTATCTTTTCTGTAACAGTCATCCTCGAGAAATCGAGGAGTTGTTCGACAATGTTTTTTATCTTCTGAAGACCGTCATTGATTGCAAGAATGAGTTTTTCCTTTGTTAGGTTGTCCACATCAGCTTCCATCAGATTTTTAAAACACAGGGTTATACCGCTGAGTGGGTTGTTTATCTCATGGGCAACACCAGAGGCAAGCCGTCCAATGGAGACCATCTTTTCTGTTTGAGTGAGTACTTCTACGGTCTTTTTACGTTCTCTATCTGCATCCCTGAGCCTCTGTAGCATCCAGAGGAAGCTCCTTTGAAGCTTGCCAAGTTCATCCCGTCTATCTTTAGGCAGGGGATCACGAATTGCCCCTGCAATCTCGAGGTCTCCATGCGTTTTTATGCCGTCCATTATCCTCGAAAGTCTTATCACTGGTTTTGAAAGAACCTTTGCACCAATACTTATAATTATGAGAGAAATCATAGAAAAGAGAACAGTAATGAAAGTGATCTCTTTCTTCAAGGAATTTAAAGATTCCTGAACCTCTTTTATGGAAAGCCCAATTTGTAGAACACCCCAATGCTTGGTCTCTATATTTAGGGGTGCTGTTATTTTTAGAATCGGGTCGTCCTGAAATCCTCCATAGGCTATCTCTGTTTTAAGGTTTGTAAGAGCTCTCAGTGTTGATTCATCCACACGTACCTTGCCATACTCATAGATATCGCTATGAGCAAGAATCTCTCCCTTATTACCAAGAATCATTACATACCTTACCCTCTTATCCCGTTCCATTAAATTCATTATGAAATAGTCAAGGTAGTCAATGAGATCTTGATCATCCATCATACCGAGCTCATTATATACCATTACATTTGTCAGAGTAAGCTGGCTTATTTCGGCAAGAACTTTTCCCTGGTTCATTATATCCTGTCTGTACAAGTCCTCTTCTCTTGAGAGGATTATGACGCTTCCTATGATAGTAAAGACGAGAATACACACAGATGCGACAATGATAAACTTTCCCTGAAGGCTGAATACCCACTTCTTGAGTTTCTCAATCATGGTATTTTTACACCCTTTTTACCCAGATAGTTTATCATCGTACGTATGGAGTCATAATCAGAGTCTGTTGCCTCGGCAAATCCATATCTGAACTCTTCATCCCATTTTTCCATTATCTTACGGTGTTCAGGATTATTGTAGTCTAAGTTGAGAAGTGCTTTTTTTATGGCATTAACAATCTCCGGTGATACATCTGCCCGCACCACTATTGGGAGACCTGGTATTGGCTCAGAAACAGATATAGCCTTTAGCCCCCTGTCTTTAAATCTCCATGCGACAGAATCTATTACTGCTCCTGCATCAAAGTTCCCCCTCAAGACTTCCCTCGCAACAGAGTCGTGGTACTTAAGGTTTACATGTCGTGAAAAATCCTCAAGCCTTAAACCTCCTCTGGAATAAAGATGATAGAGGGGTGCAAGGTTACCTGATGTTGATAGTTTCGATGCAAAGGCAACAGATTTCCCTTTAAGGTCTGAAAGTGCGTTAATCTCTCCATTTGTAGCTCTTGTAATGAATACGCAGGTGTAAAAGGGCCTACCATCCGCACCAATAGGTCTCAGGATAGGAACCACATCGAATTCCCTCTTTGCTTCTAAATATGTAACGCCACCAAGTAACGCAACCTGAACCTTGTTACTTTTAAGAAAATTTATTATATCTCTGTAGTCCTGACTGAGTTTCAACTCAAACCTGTACGGTGTATTTTCTGTGAGATAGTTCATAAGTGGCTGGTATCTCTGATACATTACTATAGGATGGTAAAGGGTTATAGCGCTGAAATAGACCGTTGCCTTTTTATCTTTGGGGGCATCACTTTTATGCACAGCCTCAGTCTCTCCGATATAACCGATATAGAGGATTGCAAGAATTATAAGAAGAGTTGATATTTTACTCACATTCATCATCTGCAATTTATGTAATAATTATACTTATTATAGCAGATATGATAACAAGGAGGTAGAAGAAATATTAGATAGCCTTAAAATTCATACCTTACGACGGTATAGATGTTATCGTCCTTGTTAAGCTGTCCGAACTCTGTATGGGGTTTACCTCCACCAAAGACATTTCCACCAACTGCAAACCATACATGGTCAGAGAGGCTGTATTTAAATTCAGGATTAATCATATAATCTTTATCAGATGGGCTATAAAATGTAAAGAGCGAGAGTTTTATCGTCTGGTATTTAAGAAACTGCGTGAGCCTGAGTGTCGCCAGCTGTTTTAATCTCTTATCTCTCGGAGAACCTGTGGATAATGAGCCTTTGTATTCTGTATATCTATGCATATATTCGCCATAATATTGAATGCCAATCGTAAAGTCCTCCCAGAGTTGCCTGTTATATCCTACGAGTCCCCTCGTCTGAGAGTTCGGCACCATCGAGTTCTTCCCTGCCCTATCTTCCTTTGAGTCATAATATCCTCCTTCGAGGCTCAGTATACCTTCGAGCATCCTCCCTTGAAGGCTAAAACCATATACAGAGAGCCTCGGATAAAAATATGTTATATACCTGGGGGAATCAGGATTATCAACCATCATTGCTGGCTTTCTATGAAATCCCCTGTAGACGTATAATGCGGCATCCATCCCGAGGATATCTCTATATATCCTGACCGCATACTCCGTATTCTTTACCCTCGGATTCGGCTCTTTTTCGCTCCTTTCTCTAACATTCGGCATGGAATCATACATGATGAAACGGTCTGTTTTCGGGTAATTGTTGGACTTAAAAAATGGGATTGCTACCAGTTCTATCGAGGTAACCTTCGGGTAAAGACCGACCTTTACCGCATCAACTCCTCTCTTTAGATACTCCATTGGTCTTCCAGAGAAGAATGCCTCATAGTCCTTTGGAAACACATCATTTATAAATATCAGGTCTCCAACGCCCCAGGTGAACATCTGCTTCCCGAGCCTCATATCCCAGCTCTTTGAGGCATAATCCACATACGCCTCTCTGAACTCAACATCTGCATTTTCATTTATATGTTCTCCTATAAGGTCTGTCTTTGTAAAAAACCTGAATGCCTTTATGCCTCCATCTATCTTAAGCTGAACCCTCTCATCTGCCCAAACGAGGTCTCCACCTTTGCTTTCTGGAGGACGGTCTCCTGTAACCCTCGCCGAGTAATTTCCCTGAACAAAGCCATGCAGAGAGATATCTTCAGCAAATGCAGGAGCTACAATGAACAACACTATCAATGGGAAAAACACTATTAACACTCTTAATCCTTAATCCTTAATTCTTAATCCTTAATCAATCCATCTTCTTTCAGGCTTTCTGAGATACCTTTCTGTGAATGCATCGTCAGGTAACCCTATGTTATAATTTGCTTTTGTGTATGTGACCTCAGTCCTGTGTCCACTCTGGAGGTTTTTCATAGTCCTTTTTGTAACTGTAGGAAAGCCCTTTACATCTTTAATTTCGTCAGCTGTGAAGACTTTGTATAATTCACCTTTCCTGTCATAATATTCTTCTTTCAGAGGTAAAAAATTGGTCTTATCGATCCATGAGATTTTGTAGCTATAATCTACATCTCCAGCCTTTGGTGTGCTCTTTACAACATAACAGTCCCTTGCTCCAAGTCTTTCTTCTTTTACAATAGCATGTGTATCATCCTCGATGTCCCTTCCAGAGACATCTTCATAAGTGAAATCGGAGCCTACGAAACTTGAACGCTTGTCCTGTGCAGCAATGCGTCTTACCATGTTTATGGCAGGGACAAAGAGCCATCTGTCATCGTCTTTCGCAGGATACTTATAGACCATAAATGTCATATCCCTCACATCAGCAGGCTGAAAGAAGTAGATAAAGTATTTCTGGTCACCGCCTACATCGCCATAATTCTTTCTCAACATGGTAAGTTCCCTTATCCTCTCCGCACCACCTTTACTTATGAGCTTCATCATCACTCTTGCCTTAAAATCTTTACCCTGATATAAAAAGGCAGCCTGCGATTTTTTCATAACCTCCTCTGCTGTAAGGGCAAAAGCCTCAAAAGGCAGAAGCATTATGAGTAAAACAATCAAATACCTTATCATCTCAAACCTCCTCTTTTTCTTTTATCTGTCATTCCGTGCTTGACACGGAATCCAGGGTTTCCTGTGGAAACAGGAATCCAATTCCTTTGTATAGTTCCCTCCTTTCACGGGGATGGCGTCTGGATTCCTGCTTTCGCAGGAATGACATCAGTGTTTTGTAACTTTTTACTTTCTACTTCTTATTTCTCACTTTTCTTATCTATCCCCAACGACCTGAGGATTGGCATCATCGGTCACCAGTTTGTAAAGGCAGACTGCAAGAGATTCAGTCCCATAATTGCAGTAAGTATAAGCCAATTTACTGAATGCACCTGAGCCAAAATTAAACTCACCAATACTACAACTCCCGCTATTCCTCTGAGCCATCTCTCTAACATATCACACCTCCTGCTGTTTTCTTCATGAACCCCGCACCACGACTTTACCCAGCCCTTTCTATCAAAGGCTTGGTTTATAGCCGTGGCATCAAGGTTATAACCTTTCAGGAATTTCCCGCATTCCTCCAGCATTCACACTCGTGGCTTCCTGTGGTGCGGGGTGAAGTCCCTTTAAAAATACTTCATCTGTAGACTTAGTGACATACTCCTTCGGCGTTACCCGTGCTATCTGTGAACCTTTCTTTATCGCCCATATAAGGAGAGCAAAAAGAATAGCAGTATAAAGGAATGCAA
>JBFLZU010000092.1 GCA_040756155.1 Nitrospirota bacterium
TCTCCATCCTTTTCTCCTCCTTTATAATGTTGGTAGACAACGGACTTTATGTCCGTTGAATTTTTCTAAATCAACGAGGATAAACCTCGTTGTCTACCAAATCAACGAGGATAAACCTCGTTGTCTACCTTTGTTTTATTTTACATCACTACCTTTTCATTCTGCAACATTTTGGGATGTATGATATTTATATGTCATAACGAAGTCAACCCAAAAATTTTAATAAAGCCAATAGAAAATCTTATAGAAAATCTATATTCCCCTTGAAATGTCTCTGGTTATTCCTGTAAAATCTTAGCCACGATGATAATCGGTGTTTTTTTAATCAGCATATTGCTTGTTTCTTCTCCTGTAGTTGCGGTTGAGCAAGAGGATACTCAAAAAAATTCCATTTCGGGAGATCTCAGAGGTGTAGGTATAGCTCCTGAGGAACTGCTCATGGAAGCGGTCACCAATTACAGAAATGGTAATCTCAAGGAGGCAGAGGAACGGCTGAAGGTTATAATCGAAAAGTCTATTTCTGATGATATATGGGGTAAGAGAGCAGTATTTTTGCTTGGAAAGTTATATATTGAAACACGAAGATACGAGGATGGAAGGGATTACCTTAAGTGGTCTATTAAAGGCTATCCTGAACTCTCTGATTACGCACTTTTTTACATAGCCGAAAGTTACAGTAAAGAGGTCAGAGAACAATCAACAGTAAACGGAGAACGAAGAACAAGTCTTCACAGGGCATTAGATACCTATCGTCTGTTAGAGGAAAGTCACCCCCGAAGCATCCTCGTAAGAGAAGCGCGGTTTAATGCAGCCTCTCTACTTTTTGAATCAGGAGATTATGCCTCCGCAAGGGCTTCATTTAATAAGTATCTCAATGGCATGACAGATAACAAGCTAACACTGGCTTACCTTCAAATCGGACGGTGTCTCATTAAAGAGGGTAACCCCCTTGAGGCATCTGAGGTTTTCAAACAACTATATATCAAATATCCCGAGACACCTGAGGCAGAGGAGGCAAAGAGAGAGAGCGATACGCTGGTAAAAGAAGGCATACAGATAAAAGAACCCTCAGCAGATGAACTTTTTAAAAGGGCTCAAAGACTATATGATCTGAATAACAACAGCAAGGCACTTGCTGAATTCAAGGATATATCTGAGAAGTTTCCTGATTATTATGCAAAGGATCAGGTAATGTTGAGGATGGGTATGACGATGTTTAGAATGAAGAGATGTGATGATGCTATTCCTCTTCTGTTAAGGACATACGAAGATAATCAAAATAAAGCCTCTGCTCCAGAGGCACTTTATTACCTTGCGAGATGTTACCAGAAGAAAGAGGATAAGGATAAGTTTATAAATACAGGGATACAGCTCATAACCGCTTATCCTACCAGCAGGCTCTCTCCAGCGATGTACATCCTCATGGCAGAGCATTACAGAAGAGAAGGAGATAGCGTAAAGTCTGAAGATACACTCATGAGATTACTGAGACAATATCCAAAAGAAGAAAAGACGGTAGAAAAGGCGCTCTGGATGATAGGGTGGATTCATTATCTCTCGGGGAAATACCATGAAGGGTTAAAGGTGATGGGGAATTTAATCGCTAAATTTCCTGATTCAAAAGACCTCCCTCAATATCTCTACTGGCAGGGGAGGATATACGAGAAGATAGGAAATAGAGAGGCAGCCGTCTCATCATATAAGAAACTTACACAGATAGCTCCCTATACATTTTATGGCTACAGGGTAGAGCACAGAGGACAGAGCACAGAGGACAGGGGAGTGAGGGGAAAGGATAATAATATCTCAATAGAAGGTAAATACTTCCCTAAAATAGAGGAACTAATTGTGGTAGGGCTTAGGGAGGAGGCTACAGCAGAACTCGATGTCCTCAGAGGTAGATTGAAAGATAAAGGTCAGATCAAAGAGGCAGGTGATATTTACCTGAGGCTCGGGGAATACAGAAAGGGTATAAATATTATAGAAAGGGGCTTTAACCTCAGAGCATGGGGAAACGATACAAAAATATGGAGATATGCATACCCATTGGGTTACTGGGAGGTGGTCAGACATTACGCTACGCAAAATGGTTTAGACCCTTATCTTGTTGCAAGCGTTATAAGGGAAGAGAGTCGTTTTGATCCAACTGCAGTCTCACCATCAGGTGCGATAGGTCTTATGCAGCTTATGCCATTTACAGGGGTAGAGGTTTCTAAGAAGCTTCGCTTGAACAATGCGTCTAAGATTCAGAGTCTATTTATTCCGAGGATAAATATCACACTTGGTACATGGTACCTGAAGCACCTTCTCGAAAGATTTAAAGGAGACCTTATCTTCAGCATAGCAGGTTATAATGCTGGACCTGAGGCGGTTGTCAGGTGGATAAATAAAAACAGGAATTTAACATCAGATGAATTCATTGAAGAGATACCATACAGTGAGACCAGAAACTATGTAAAGAATGTCCTTAAGAGTTATGCAGAATATAAGAGGATACATGGTGATAAAATAGTGAACAGTGAACAGTGAAAAATGAGGAGGGTATATGGATATAGAAAGGGTAAACATCCTTGGGGAACGTATAACAAAACTAATAGATGTCGTTAAGAAATTAAAGGAGACGAATACAGAACTTGAGACAAAACTAAAGACAACAGAAGAAGAACTTCTCAAAAAGAAAAAGGAACTTGAAAAAACCCTGCAAGAACTTTTACATGCAAAGAAGAATGAGGCAGAACTCTCTGAATTACTCAAAGAGCGTGGTATTATAAAAGAGAAGATTGAAGGGATATTACACAGATTAGAATCCCTGGAGATATAAAGATGGGTATAGTAAGCACAGAGGTAACGATACTCGGTCAGTGCTATACAGTAAAGGGTGAGGCAGATGAGGAATATATAAAGACTATCAGCAGGTATGTGGATAATAAGATGAAGGAACTTCATACACTGAATCCAAGACTTACGCAGCTCAAGCTCGCCATACTTACAGCGATAAATATTACAGATGAACTCTTCAAGATAAAAAATGAACAGGAGTTGCTTGATAGCATATTAAATGAGAAGACAAAGGACATATTTAGCCTGATTGAGGAGTAAGTAACTTTTTTCTTGAAGTTAAGCAAAATATCTGTTATAAATATAATAAAGCGAAAAGCTCCCTGCCTTGTTCGTGATAGGTGAGAGAGTTTGATCCGACAAATCAAAGACTTGGGAGCCCGTGTAAGAGAAGGTGTGAGCATGCCCTTCGGGGAAGCCTGATCCAATCTTCAGGGCACCCACCTGTCATAGACAGGGTCTAATTTCTTATCTACACGGCAAAGGCGGGGTATAATGATAAAATTGATGGATGGATAATATGATCGAGATAATAGCCGGGTCAATAACAATAAAAAAGATAATTTCACCACTTATTTTGTCTCGTAGTGGTGTTTGTTATAACATCTATGGAAAAGATTTGATGCCGATACCTGTTTATACTTCAGATACAGGTAGACGCACGACGCTAATCCGACTTTTCCGACCCTCAGCTCCATCCATCTAAAATATAATTAAAAATTCAAAATTGAAGAATCCTATGGCAAGACTGCAAGGTATCTAAATATTTTGTAAATTTTTGTTAGTTGTCATTCCTGCGAAAGCAGGAATCCAGTCTTTTGCTTTATTTTTCTGGATTCCCGCCTGCGCGGGAATGACATACGGAAAACAATGGACATTTTTGACATTCATAAGGAAAACAAAGAGGCACCCCTTGCATGGAGGATGCAGCCAAGGAGTATGGAGGAGTTTGTTGGGCAGGAACATATACTCGGAGATGGTAAACTTCTCAGACGGGCAATCGAGGCAGACAGAATATCATCTGTAATATTCTATGGTCCCCCTGGAACAGGGAAGACCGCTCTTGCACATATTATAGCCAAGAAGACACAGGCATTTTTTATATTTATTAATGCTGTTACCTCAGGAATAGCTGATATCAGAGAGGTGATCGCAGAGGCAAAAAGACAGTGGTTCAATTCAAAAAGAAGGACAATACTTTTTATCGATGAGATACACAGATTTAACAGGATTCAGCAAGATGCCCTTCTGCCAGATGTAGAAGAAGGTAATATCATCCTCATTGGTGCTTCTACACATAATCCATTTTTTTCCATCATCCCTCCACTCTCATCAAGGTCACAGATCTTCCAGTTTAAGCCACTCAGCCATCAAGATATAAGGGTGATTCTCGAGCGTGCACTCAATGATAAGGAAAGAGGGATGGGAAATTTTAAGGTCAAGATGGAGGAAAGGGCAATAGAACACCTTATTGTCTCATCAGAGGGAGATGCAAGAAAGGCACTTAATGCCCTTGAAATCGGCATACTCAGTACAGGACCAGATAAGAATGGTGTAATAATCTATGACCAGAAGGTTGCAGAAGAGTCCATACAGAAAAAGGTTGTAGTCTATAATGAAGATGCACACTATGACACCATATCTGCCTTTATAAAAAGTCTCAGGGGTTCTGACCCTGATGCGGCGATTTACTGGCTTGCAAAGATGATATATGCAGGTGAAGACCCTCTTTTTATAGCAAGAAGGATGATAATTGCTGCATCAGAGGATGTTGGTAATGCTGATCCGAATGCCCTTTCTCTGGCTATTTCAGCATTTCATGCAGTTGAGTCCATCGGTATGCCTGAAGGTAGAATTCCACTGGCGCAGGCTGCAATATATATAGCTACAGCCCCTAAAAGCAATGCATCATACACCGCCATAGAATCGGCAATGAAAGATGTCGAAGAAGGAAGGATGCTTCAGGTACCGGATCATCTTAAGGATTCACATTACAGGGGTGCGACAAGACTTGGTGCCGGTATAGGGTATAAATATCCTCATAACTATCCAGGGCATCATGTGAATCAGAGTTATATGCCAGAGAAAAGACATTATTACAATCCCTCTGATGAAGGGTACGAAAAGGAGATTAAAAACAGACTGAAGGGGAACTGGAGGAAAAGATGTTAAATTCGATGATGATTATCTATGTGCTTTTAGCATTGGCGGCTGGTTTCTTCATCGGCTGGTTCTTCCGTATTGAACAGATAAAAGCGAGGTTAAAAGACGCCGAAGAAAAAGCAAAGAGGATACTCCATGAGGCTGAGAAAGAGGCTGAGGCTCAGAAGAAGGAGGCTGTGCTCGAGGCAAAAGACAGGCTCTATCAGGCAAAGGCTGAGTTTGAAAAGGAGACGAGAGAAAGAAGGGCTGAGTTAACTAATCTTGAAAAACGGTTCATTCAAAGAGAGGAACACCTCGATAAGAAGTTAGACATCCTTGATAAGAGGGAGTCTGAACTGATGAAGAAGGAACGGGATATATTAAATCGTGAAAGGTCTATTGTTGAGAAGGAGGAGTCTTATAAGAAAATACTTCAGGAACAGAGGGAACTGCTTGAAAAGATATCAGGCATGAACTCTGTAGATGCGAAGAATGAACTGATGAGGCGTATAGAGGAGGAGACGAGATTTGAGGCAGCTAAGTTGATAAAAAGGGTGGAAGATGAGACAAAGGAGGTAGCCGATAAGAAGGCGAAGGAGATTATAGCACAGGCAATCCAGAGATATTCAAGTGATTATGTAATCGATGCAACGGTTACTGTAGTAAATCTACCAAATGATGAGATGAAAGGACGTATAATAGGTAGAGAGGGCAGGAACATAAGGGCACTTGAGAGTACTACTGGTATAGACCTTATTATAGATGATACACCCGAGGCTGTGATACTATCCGGTTTTGATTCCATACGCAGAGAGATTGCGAGGATTGCACTTGAAAGATTAATCTCTGATGGAAGAATCCACCCTGCCCGTATAGAAGAAATCGTTGAGAAAGTAAAGAAAGAGATAGAAGACAACATCAGAGAGGAGGGCGAAAAGGCTGTATTTGACCTTTCACTTCACGGTATCCACCATGAGATTGTAAGACTTCTGGGGAAACTGAGGTATAGAACAAGTTACGGGCAGAATGTCTTGGTGCATTCAAGGGAGGTTGCATACCTTGCAGGTATCATGGCAGGAGAACTCAAGGTAGATATAAAGCTCGCTAAACGGGCAGGACTTCTTCACGATATTGGGAAAGCTATGGATTATGAGGTAGAGGGTTCACATCCAGCGATAGGTGCTGACCTGGCAAAAAAATACGGAGAGAACCATAAGGTAATAAATGCAATAGCATCTCATCACGAGGATACAGAACCAGCAACTATAGAGGCTGTGCTTGTGTCTGCTGCGGATACACTCTCTGCATCAAGGCCTGGAGTAAGAAAAGAAACGCTCGAGAGCTATATCAAACGGCTTGAGAAACTCGAGGAAATTGCAAGATCCTTTAAAGGTGTTGAGAAGTGTTATGCCATACAGGCTGGGAGAGAGTTGAGGATAATGGTAAAACCTGACGATGTCTCGGATGTCCTTTCTGCACAGATAACAAGGGATATAGCACGGAAGATAGAAGGTGAACTTACATATCCAGGGCAGATAAAGGTGACTGTGATCAGGGAATTAAGATATGTGGAGTATGCAAAGTAGATGAAGATATTTTTTATCGGTGATATCGTGGGTGAGGCCGGGAGAAAGGCGGTCTCCCAATGGCTGGATAAGATCATTGACAGATATAATATTGATCTTGTGATAGCTAACGGAGAGAATGCAGCAGGTGGATTCGGTCTTACTTCAAAGATTATTGAAGATCTATTTTCTCAGGGTATTCATGTGATTACAACGGGTAATCATGTATGGGATAAGAAGGAACTGATTTCATGTATTGCAAATGAAAAACGGTTACTCAGACCTGCAAATTATCCAGATGGTGTTCCAGGAAATGGCAGCGCCGTAATAGAGACATCTCTTGGTGAAAAAGCAGTAATTATAAATCTCATGGGACGGGTATTTATGTTGCCGATAGATTGTCCTTTTAGAAAGGCAGAAGAAAAAATAACAGAGCTTAAAGCTATAACCCCCGTAATAATTGTAGACTTCCATGCTGAGGCAACATCCGAGAAGGTGGCTATGGGGTGGCACCTCGATGGGAAGGTAAGTGCGGTAATCGGAACACATACACATATACAGACTGCTGATGAGAAGATATTGCCTCGTGGTACTGCTTATATTACTGATATAGGTATGACAGGCCCAGCATACTCTGTTATCGGGATAAAAAAGGATATGATTATAGATAAATTTCTCACCTTTATGCCAAAGAGATTCGAGATGGCAAAAGGTCCAGTTCAGCTTGAGGGTGTTGTCTTTGAAGTAGATTCAAAGACAGGAAAGGCATTGAACTTACAAAGGATTCAACTCAAGTCGGAGTGATGCATATAGAGAATTAACAATTAAAAATTTTAGATCTTTCCAAAAAATTGGTAAAATTGCGATGATTCGACTTAGATGAGAGGAGTATTACCTTATCAGGTTAAACAAGTAAGAAACGTTATAGTGAAGTATAAACTCGGAGGGACTGTTGATGTATAAATACGAGATTATTATTTACTGGAGCAATGAAGACAATGCTTTTATAGCAGAAGTGCCTGAACTACCGGGCTGTATGGTTCATGGAGAAACTCCTGAAAAGGCATTAAAAAATGCCAAAGAAGCAATTCAATTGTGGATTGATACAGCAAAGGAATTCGGCGATACAATCCCCGAACCAAAAGGCAATAAACTGATATACGCATAAATATTTTGCCTATCACTCCAGCGGATGGCTGATAGCCACCGCACAGTTCAGGGCGTTATCTGACAAGGAATGCAAGAGTTGTAGTTCCAGATTATCCCCACTATATAACCCAAAGAGGTACAAATAAAACAACAATAAAGGGAGGAATCCATTGGAAAATGCCTGCATGATGTAACGTTCAGGGATGCTCAATACTTTAATGGCAGGCATGAAGGATCTGGCAGGCTTTTGGTAAATTCTATTTGACAAATAGTCTTACTTTTTGTAAAATAGCATCTATGATTAAGCCGCGATTGATATTAAATGAAGTTAAAGCCTATATTGACTCACCAGAGGCAATAATAATTACCGGAATGCGGCGAACAGGTAAAACTACGCTCCTAAAGAGTATATATAATGAAATTCCCGCGGAAAACAAACTCTTTTTAGACCTCGAAAATCCCTTGAACAGGAAATACTTTGAGGAAGAAAATTATGAGAGAATTAGGGCATCATTTGAATTCCTGGGAATTGATTTTACTCATAAGCCTTTTGTCTTTTTAGATGAAATACAGTTTGTGAAAAATCTGCCGTCTGTTGTCAAATATTTTATTGACCACTATAAAGTAAAGTTTTTTTTAACAGGCTCAGCGAGCTTTTATTTAAAAAATCTCTTTACAGAGTCACTATCGGGAAGGAAATATATATTTGAGCTTTTCGCTTTAACCTTTAGAGAATTTCTTGCCTTTAAAGAAAGTCCTTTAAAGATACCCGAGAATGCACAACATATAACCAGGTCTGCTTTTGACACAATCTCCACACTATATGATGAATATATGACTTTTGGAGGATTTCCCGGTGTTGTCTTAAAAACAAGCATCGAAGAAAAGAAGAAGGCGTTAGAAGATATCTTTACCTCTTTTTTCCAACTTGAAGTCCTACAGCTTGGAGATTTCCGCAAAAATAAGGTGATTCGTGATTTAATGCTGCTTTTGATGCAGCGGATAGGTTCAAAACTGGATGTTCAAAAAATTGCAAGTGACATGGGTATTTCACGCCCCACACTGAGTGAATATATTTCATTTCTGGAAGGCACCTATTTTATCAAGACTATAAGACCTTTCAGCATTGGAAAAGGCTCTGAGATTAGAAAGATGCCAAAAGTTTATCTCTGTGATACAGGACTGGCAAATCACTTTGTAAAACTTGATACAGGAAGACTCTTTGAAAATAGCATATTCCAAAACCTCAGGCTTAAAGGCGAACTTAATTACTATCAGAGAAAAAGTGGAGCAGAGATTGACTTTATTCTCAATAAGAAAAGGGTATATGAGGTAAAACTTAATCCACGGTTGTCAGATTTAAGAATGCTTAAAGAGTTGACTGCACAACTAAACCTGGAGGAATTCAAAATAGTCTCAAAAAATTTCAGTGGAATGGAAAACATTTTGTACGGCTTTATGGTATAATTAGTTTATGGATATAAAGGCTTATCTCGAAGATCTAAAAAACCTCATTGATACCTTTCTTGAAAGTGTGATTCCACCATCTAACTGCTATCCCGAGGCCCTGCATAATTCTATCAGATATAGCCTTTTTGCAGGAGGTAAAAGACTGAGACCTATTCTTACCATCGCTGCATTTGAAGCTGTGAAAGAAAAGTCGTGCGACTCAAGAAACAGATCACTACTCTCAGTGGCGTCTGCGATGGAGCTTATACATACATATTCCCTTATTCACGATGACTTACCCGCTATAGATGACGATGACTACAGAAGGGGAGTTCCAACAAACCACAAGGTATTCGGTGAGGCAATAGCTATACTTGCTGGCGATGCATTACTTACGATGGCTTTTTTACTTCTCTCTAATAAGGAGTATACCTGTGATGTTCCACCCCATAGAGTAATAGAAATAGTCAGTGAGATTAGCGAGGCTGCTGGAAATTTTGGTATGGTAGGAGGGCAGGTGGTAGATATAATCTCTGAAGGCAAGGAGATCGATTTTGATACCCTACATTATATCCATACCCACAAGACAGGTGCACTTATAAGGGCGTCAGTGAGGGTAGGTGGTATCCTATCAGAAGCCAATGAGTCACAGATGGAGGCACTGACAACCTATGGAAAATCAATAGGACTTGCTTTCCAGATTGCGGATGATATACTCGATATAGAAGGTATAGATGAGGAAATGGGGAAAAGTACAGGTAGTGATGTAGCAAAAAATAAGAAGACATACCCGGCAGTTATAGGAATTGAGGATTCCAAGCTCAAGGCTGAAGAACTTAGGGATACCGCAATAGAGGCTATAAGTATCTTTGGTGATTATGCTGACCCGTTGAGGGGGATTGCAGAGTTTGTAGTACACCGCAGGAAATAATTCGGGGGTGGTAAAAATGGGATTACTTGATTCTATAAATTTACCTGACGACTTAAAAAGACTCTCAAGGGATCAACTACATGAGATTGCTGAGGAGATTAGAGAACGGATTATAGATGTGGTTTCAAAGAATGGAGGACACCTCGCATCAAATCTTGGTGTTGTTGAATTAACAATAGCCATCCATTATGTTTTTGACCTCCCGAAAGATAAGGTGATATGGGATGTAGGACATCAGGCATATGCCCATAAACTACTGACAGGCAGAAAAGATAGTTTCTCAACCCTCCGTCAATATAACGGTATAAGTGGTTTTCCAAGAAGAGAGGAGAGCCCCTATGATATATTCGGGACAGGACATAGCAGCACATCCATATCTGCAGCACTCGGACTCGCAGAGGCGAGAGATAGAAAAGGAGAAACACATAAGGTCTTAGCAGTTATTGGCGATGGTGCGATGACCGCAGGTATAGCATTTGAAGGATTAAACCAGACAGGACATCTAAAAAAGGATATTATAGTTATACTCAATGACAATGAGATGTCCATTTCACCAAATGTTGGTGCCCTATCGTCTTACCTTAACAGGATTTTGACAGGTGATATATCAACAAGGATCAGAAAGAAGACCGAATCACTGCTTAAGAGCATACCTATGGTTGGTGAGCCGATGCTTAAGGTGGCAAAGCTTGCAGAAGATACTATAAAAGGACTCATCACACCAGGTATGCTTTTTGAGGAACTTGGATTTGAGTATATCGGTCCGATAGATGGGCATCGTGTTGATATCCTTATCGATACCTTTGAGAATATTAAGAAATGGAACTCACCTATACTCATTCATGTACTTACCAAAAAAGGGAAGGGATATAAACCAGCGGAGGATAATCCATCGAGATACCATGGTGTATCCCCTTTTGTGGTAGAAACAGGGGAACCAAGAAAGAGACATAACCTACCTTCTTATAGCGAGGTGTTCGGTGATACCTTAATAAAACTTGCTAAAAAGGATAGCCGGATTATTGGTATAACAGCGGCGATGCCTGAAGGAACGGGTCTTGATAGATTTGCAAAGATATTTCCTGAGAGGTTCTTTGATGTCGGGATTGCAGAGCAACATGCCGTTACTTTTGCTGCAGGGCTTTCAGCCGAAGGTATGTTACCTGTAGTGGCTATATACTCTACCTTTCTTCAGAGGGCGTACGACCAGGTGCTTCATGATGTATGTCTACAGAATCTCTCTGTTACATTTGCAATGGACAGAGCAGGTATTGTAGGAGACGACGGACCAACCCATAATGGCCTTTTTGATATTGCTTATCTCAGACACCTGCCCAACATGATAGTAATGGCGCCAAAGGATGAAGATGAACTTCAGCACATGCTCAAGACTGCAATTTTACACGAGGGACCTACTGCCTTGAGATACCCGAGAGGGTTGGCAGTTGGTGTTACAATGGATGAGGAACCAAAGACCCTTGAGATAGGCAGGGCAGAGATGCTTAAGGATGGAAGCGATGCGGTGATAATTGCTATTGGTAATATGGTGATTCCATCTCTTGAGGCATCAAGGATACTTGAGGCTGAAGGTATAAGTGTGGCGGTTATAAATGCCCGCTTTGTAAAACCGTTGGATAAAGAAGTTATATTAAACTTTGCGAGAAAAACAGGAAAAGTAATAACGGTTGAAGAGCATGCGCTTGAAGGAGGATTCGGGAGTGCTGTGCTGGAATTGCTTGCAGACAATCATATGAATAATCTGGTTGTTAAGAGAATGGGTCTTGAGAACTGTCTTATCCCACATGGTAGCCAGGCGATTCTTAGAGAAAAGTGTGGGCTAAATGTAGAGTGTATTGCTGATACTGTGAGGTCTTTGTTAGCCGTTTGATACTAAAAATAATGGCTCATGACGGATTAACCCCCTCACCTTAATCCTCTCCCCAAGGGGAGGGGTTTAACTAAAAGAATGAAGGAACGCCTTGACAAAATCCTTGTAGGGAAGGGACTTGCTGAGAGTAGAGAGAAAGCACGGGCACTTATTATGGAAGGGAAGGTTTTTGTTAATGGAATGAGAATTTCAAAGGCAGGTACATTTCTCCCTCTGGATACAACGATCGAAATCAGAGGTAATTTGCACCCTTATGTTAGCCGTGGAGGGATAAAACTTCAATCAGCCATTGAATCTTTTAATATTGATGTATCTGGAAAGATAGCGATAGATGTAGGTACATCTACAGGAGGATTCACAGACTGTCTGCTTTCCTTTGGAGCAAAGAAGGTCTATGCAGTAGATGTAGGTTATGGGCAGATTGCATGGAGATTGAGGAATGACCCTCGTGTTATCCCTATTGAGAGAACTAACATACGATATATTGACCCTTCTCTGATAAAAGACAAGATCGATATTGCAGTAATTGATACCTCGTTTATTTCTCTGGAGAAGGTTCTTCCACCTGTGGTTAATCTTGTTAAAAACAACGGTGAGATGATTGCCCTTATAAAACCACAGTTTGAAGTGGGTAAAGGTGAAGTTGGTAAAGGGGGGATCGTTAAGGAGGAAAACAAAAGGAGGAAAGTTTTAGAAAAGATAAAGGAGCTGGCAGAGAAACTCATCCTCGAGGTAAAGGGACTTATTCAATCCCCTATTACGGGGAGAGAAGGCAATATCGAGTATCTGATATACCTGAAAAAGA
>JBFLZU010000093.1 GCA_040756155.1 Nitrospirota bacterium
AATAAACTAAAAAAAGAACTACATACGGAGGTAGAGAATACATACAAAGAACTATCTAAATACGTTCACGGAAGATTAGGAAAAATGCAAACACTCATAGCTTTTCCAGTTAATTATGATAAAAGTGCATTTTCGGAGTTTATGGAAGAATGGGAAAAGGTGATAGGATTGGGCAATACTATTTTGGCAGTGCGGTTTTTTAATGAGCTGAATGAAATAGATAAAGAAAAAAAAGAAGTGATATGTTCTATAATCAAAAAATTAGATATTTTAGAGGTATAAAATGCCAGGGATAAGTGAACAGCTTGCTATTAGAACTGAAAGTTTAACTAAAGAAGAGGTCAGAAAGTTTTTCGTAAAAGAACATGGTGAGTTCATAGCTCATTTACTTAATGGTGAGCAATATCTAGTAGAAGGAAGTAGGGGAGTAGGGAAAACCATGCTAATGCGATACGCCGAAATTGAGGCAGATAGACGTTTTCATTCAGAAAGAATCTTGGCTTCCTATATTTCTTTCGAAGATTCTCTGAAAATTGAACGATTAAAGATTACCAATGCTGCTGAATATAATCCATTCTTACAGTGGACGATGGCGAAAATCTTGAAAGCATTGCTTGATAAAGTATCGTTACTAAAAATTGATAGAGAAGAAAAGGAAAGAGTATCTTTGATAAGTAATTTAGGTAATGTATTCGGAACTAAATATGAGATTTCTAAATATAGAGACCTTCTCGAAGAGTACATAAATGTTATAGAAAGAGCGGGGTATAAAACGAGTGATGATATTAGAAAGGTGGCGTTGGGAAAATTGAATGTTAATACAGAAGACATGTTTAAAGCACTGAATAATCCAATTGTTTTTAAAAAGTTTTTAGAAAAGTTTTGTGAAGAAAATAACCTTCATAGGTTAATATTTCTTTTCGACGAAGCGGCTCACACGCTCTCTGAACAACAACAAGAAGAATTCTTTTCATTTATGAAAGGATTGCGTTCTCCTAAAATAGCCTGTAAAGCTGCAGTATATCCAGGAATATCTTCTTATGGAAAAGAGTTTGATTATGGTCATGATGCCAGAGTGCTCCGTATTGACAGAAAACCTGAAGACATAAAACCCTACATCAACTTTTTCAAAGAGATTCTAGAGAAGAGAATAAGCGAAGATAAGATATGGAGAGAACTAAATAAAGACCACGAAATATTAGAAGTAGTTATTATTGCTTGTTTTGGGAATCCGCGACATCTATTTTTATTAGTCGATGAGATAGGACAAATAGCACCAAAGAAAAAGGACTTACCTAAAATAATTAAAGGTTATGTAGAGCAGAACTTGTGGAAATATTATTTAGGCCTTGAGAAACGTCTGGAGCGATTTAAAATTCCAGTTGATACTGGATATAACTTTATTACAAGCTTAGTTATTTCTGACTTGAGAACACAAAATAATAAGTGGAGGAAAAAAGAAAAACCCGAATTATCAATTTATTTTGCTATTGAAAATGAGATTTTCGATGACTTAAAAGATATGATAGGTGTGCTAATTTATTCAGGGATACTTTCGGAACGGGGACAGCAAAGTATAGGACAGAATAAATATGGGAAAGTATATGCTGTAAATACTGCTATTTGTATGTCCGAAAATGTTTTAAAAGAAGATAAGTTAACAGGGGGAAATTTGCGGGGAGAAATAGAGAAGCTAAATAGACAACGAGTAAAGATTTATTATAAAGGGACACCAAAAATGACTGAAATAGTTAGCAACCTTGCTAAGGGAGTTATTTTGACGTGTCCTAATTGTGGAAAAGAAAGGAAAAAAGAATGGAAAATATGTCCATACTGTGCTCAGTCCTATCCTGAAGAAGAATCACTATATGAAAAGCTGCGTAAACACCCTGTGGATTATCTTCCTATTAGCGAACGATTAAAGAATCGAGTTAAAGAGAAATTTGAGACCATTGGACAGATTTTAGATGCTTCCGAAGACGAAGTAGATGAGATTTATTATGTAGGCACTGTCCGAGTAAAAATTATTAAGACAGCAGCAATTGAATACATGGCAGGATAATTATGAAGTTTAGAGACTTGGTTGATTTGTACGAAAAGAAGAAACGGGAGTTTGGAATTGATGCTTACAAACATATTTCCGAGTTGTTGCGCGAAGCAAAAGAAATTCATAAGAGAGATTGGTTTAAAAATCCGACGCCTCAAAAAGATCATGAGCAATCATGGAAAGGGTTTAAAGGTAATAACCTTGAGAAACTTATAGTTCATATTATAAAAGATGAAGTAGAAAGTTTAGGTTTAAAAATAGTAAAAGGAAGCAAATTAGACAGGACAAAACCTAAGAATCTCTCAGAAGAGTTAAGCAGAGTGAAGCGGGCAGTTTTGGTTAACTATGGGGAATGGGGCATGCACCTTCCAGATGCTGATATTATTATCTATGACCCCACGAATCTGAAAGTTATCGCCATACTGTCTAGTAAATCCACATTGCGCGAAAGAATAGCAGAGACAGGATATTGGAAAATAAAACTTTCTCAAGACCCTGTTACAAAAAATATTAAGGTTTTATTTATAACTCCCGATGAAGACGATACGTTAACTACAAAAAAGCCGACCAAAAAAGGTAGAGCTATAGTTGAAGTTGATACGGATGGAAGCTATGTAATGAGCGAGACTAAAGTAGAAGAGAGCGATAAGGTAAAAATGTTTGATAAATTCATAAGTGATTTACGAGAGTTTATAGATAATGAAAGAGGTAAAGAAAAGTAAGAAAATAGAGCCGATTTTTGAGTCAACTACTCTCTGGGATTTTCCAACTCAAAACTATGGTGATATGCCACATGGGGATAACAAGTTTAATGGGGTAACACCTGCATTCGTTATTTGGAATCTTCTTCAAAGATATACAAAGGAATGTGATTTAGTAGTTGACCCAATGTGTGGAAGTGGAACAACTATCGATGTAGCTAAAGAGTTAGGACGAAAGGTCATAGGCTATGACATCGCTCCTTATAGGCAGGATATAATTCAAAACGATGCTCGACATATACCACTTGAGCATGATTCAGTTGACTTTGTCTTTGTAGATTCGCCTTACTCAGACAATGTGAAGTACTCAGACCATCCAAGTTGCATCGGGAAAATATCTTGCGAAAGAGAGGAATTCTTTGATGAATTAGAGAAGGTAGCAAAAGAGATACACCGTATTTTAAAACATGGTAAAGTCATGGCATGGCTTATTGGAGACCACTGGAGGAAAAATACGGGGTATATTCCAGTTGGATTCAAGGTCTATAATATGCTTTGCAGACATTTTGAGCCTGTTGATGTTATTTGTGTTGTCAGGCGAAATCAGACATCTAATACTGGTATCTGGCACAAAAGGGCGAGAGAGTTTAATTTTTACCTTAGGGGATTTAAATACCTTTTTATTATGCAAAAACCAAATCGGGAGGAGCCATGAAACTACATTATGTAGAGATTGAAAATCCTGAAACCCAAGAAAGTATCATTGTTGATATGGAGGGACCTTATCACCCTAAAAACGAAAGAATTGGCGAGCAGATCTATGGAATAACTTTGTTAATAGACAATGTCCCATATCATTTTGAGAAATATATACCGACGAAAGAGGAAATAAGAAAATTTAAAATTGAGAACGAAGGACATATGTTATACTCAAAAGGTGGTTTTGTTTATCGGCTTGTGCCATTTGCTAAATAGGTGAATGGTATGGTGTCCCAAGTGCCATGCGTGGGGTGTCCATAATTTCTTATAAAAGGGTGAAAGTGCTATAATAGACCATGAATGAAGTGCTTTATAGAAAACTTGAAAGACTTAAAGAGGAAATCCATTATTTAGAAATAAATAAAACGAAATTTCTAAAGAATCTACAAACATCCATTGATATAAAAAAAATAACAGAACGTTCTATCTATCTCTGTACAGAAATTGTTCTCGATATTTCAGAGATGTCCATTGCTATTAAAGGACTTCCGAAGCCTTCTACCTACAGCGATTCCATATATAAACTTGGTGATTATAAGATTATTCCAAAGAGTTTTGCTCACAAGTTTATCTATATTGCTGGTTTGAGAAACTTCCTCGCCCACGACTACCAGATAGATACCACTCCCGATTTAAAAAGGTTTTTGAAATTAGGATTAAATGACATTAAAAGATTTATAAACTTTATAGAAAAACTATGATTAATAAAAAAGAAAAAATAACGAATATTCTTAAAAGAAATCCAGTCGTTGAATTTGCATATCTATTTGGTTCAAGGGTAAAAGGCATCTCAGACGAAAGGAGCGATTGGGATATTGCAATCTATTTCAAGAAAGACCCTATTAAACTTCCTCAATGGGCAATCTTTTACCTTGAGGCAGAGATATCAAAAGAGATAGGGAATGAAGTCCAGATTACAGCCTTGAACAATCTGGATTTACCTGTATTTTTATTTCAGATAATAAGCGATGGCTTACTTCTTATTGATAAGTATCCTGAGAAACGAATTTTATTTGAAACGGGAGTGCTCCGAAGATACCATGACTGGCAGTATTTTCTAAAAAGGCAAATGGCGTACAAATAAATTTGTTTATGCTTGATTTTGAAAGACTTAAAAGGGAGATTGAGCCATAATGGAAAAGAGAAGATATGAAAGAAAGCCAGCAAATTATGATATTGAGTATAGTGTAGTTGTTATGAATATAAGAGAACTCAAAAGGATAACCGCCAGAGGAATTATTGTTGATACTTCTTTAGGTGGATTTGGTTTAAAAACAGATTATCTCCTTGAACGGGGTCATGTAGTTACACTCAAAGATATGGACATTCCTGAGATTCTCAAATATCATGGTATTGTTCGGTGGAGCAATAAGATTAATGGTTCATACAGAGCTGGTTTGTCGTATAAATATGAAATTTAAAGATGTAAAATGATAATAGTTTATTAAAAGGAGGATGCCATGTTTAAAGGTTCAATGGTAGCGATAGTAACACCTTTTAGAAACGGGAAGATTGATGAAAAGGCACTCGGAGATTTAATTGAGTGGCACATAAAAGAAGGCACAGATGCCATAGTTCCCTGCGGGACAACAGGGGAGTCAGCAACACTTGATTATGATGAACACTACAGGGTTATAGAAGTCACGATAGAAGCAGTAAATAAGCGGGTTCCTGTGATTGCAGGCACAGGGGCAAACAGCACAGATGAAACGATAATGATGACCAAAAAGGCAAAGGAACTCGGTGCAGATGGTGCACTTCTTGTCGTCCCCTATTATAATAAACCGACACAGGAGGGATTATACCAGCATTACGAAAAGGTAGCAGAAGAGGTGAATATCCCTATAGTCCTTTATAATGTTCCCGGAAGGACAGGCCTTAATATGCTCCCTTCAACTGTGGCAAGGCTGTCAGAGATAGATAACATAGTCGGGATTAAAGAGGCGAGCGGTGATATGAAGCAGGTAAGCGAGGTTATTCGCCTCTCTGGAGATAGGATAAATGTCGTCTCTGGAGATGATTTTACCACATTTCCACTCCTTGCGCTCGGTGGAAAAGGTGTGATCTCTGTGACTGCTAATATCGCCCCTAAAGATGTTGCAACAATGATAGATGCCTGGGACAAAGGAAATATAGGTGAAGCAAGGGAGATGCACTACAAACTTGAGCCCCTCAATCAGGCAATGTTTTTCGAAACAAACCCGATTCCTGTAAAGACAGCACTCGGTTTAATGGGTAAATGTACCGATGAATTAAGACTCCCGCTCTGTGCGATGTCACAGGCAAACAGAGAAAGGCTTGCGAAGGTGATGAGGGATTATGGATTGATATAAATGGGGGTGGTATTATGATTAATGCGGTGGTTACTGGTGCAGCAGGTAGAATGGGTGGGAGGATAATAGCGTTGATGAGAGATAGTCAAGGATTAAGACTCTCTGGTGCTGTTGAGAAAGAAGGACATCATGCTATTGGAAAAGACGCAGGTGAAATTAATGGTATAGGGAAAATTGGAATTAACATCACCGATAGTCTGATAGATTGCTTAAAGGATGCAAATGTCATCATAGATTTTACAACTCCATCGTCAACACTTAAGGCTCTAAATGTCGCTTCAGGGAAAAAGATTCCAATGGTTATTGGAACAACAGGGTTCAATAGGGAGGAAATGGCAGAGGTAAAGTTGCTTGCAGGCAGGATACCATCTGTGATCGCCCCGAATATGAGTGTTGGAGTTAACCTGCTTCTAAAGGTGCTCTCAGATATCGCGAAGATTCTCGGTGATGATTATGATATAGAGATTGTCGAGGCTCACCACAGGTTAAAGAAGGATGCCCCAAGTGGGACAGCACTGAAGATGGCACAGGTGATAGCAGAGGCTCTCGGAAGGAATCTGGATGAAGTTGGAGTATATGCCAGAAAGGGTGTAATAGGTGAAAGGACAAAAAAAGAGATTGGTATCCAGACTCTCAGGGCGGGGGATATTGTTGGTGAACACACTGTTCTTTTTGGTGGACTTGGCGAAAGGATAGAAATAACCCACAGGGTATCAAGCCGTGACACATTTGCAAGAGGGGCGCTTAAGGCAGCCAGATGGGTTGCAGATAAAAACGCTGGTATCTATGATATGATGGATGTGCTGGGGTTGAAATAAAAAGGTAGACAACGGACTTTATGTCCGTTGATTCAGAAAGAATCAACGAGGATAAACCTCGTTGTCTACCTTGTAACATTATTGTTTCTTATGGCATTTAGCACAGTTTGGCGCCTCCTTTGTGCTGAAGGCTTTTGTGCCATTGTGACATGTGCCGCAGAACTTACCTTCATTCATATCCTTCATGGTCATCTTTGCAGAACCTTCCTTGCCAGGTCCTTTCATTGCAAAGATCTTTGGATGACAGTCATTGCACTTTAGACCTTTGTCGGCATGGGTTTTGCCATCGAGGATTACTTTACCTAAGGTTCCACCTTTGTATTCAATAGTCTTTCCAGGCGCAACTGCAAGTGCTGTTCCGATTGCAAGTGAGAGGGATATAAGTGCAATTACAAATAGAAGAACAGACCTTCTTAACATCATCTACACCTCCTTTCGAAAAGAGAAAATAAGTAAGGGCAAACTCGGTATGCTTAATACCATAATATCTCAATCTTTGTCAAGCACTTACATTCGATAGAGATTTGTCAGGGGACAATCAAAGGTGGACTAATGTGACAATCAAAAGTGAACTGAAAATTGAGAAAAGGAATTGACAATAGATATAGGGTTTGTTATATTTCCTTCTACATGATAGAGGAATCAAGAAAGATATGGATGGATGGAAAGTTCGTAGACTGGGCAGATGCAAATGTCCATATACTAACCCATACACTCCACTATGGACTTGGCGTCTTCGAGGGAATACGATGCTACAAAGCCAAAAAGGGTTCTGCTGTTTTCAAATTGAAAGAACATATAAGAAGGCTATTTTTATCAGCGCATATCTTTCAGATAGATATACCCTATACAGAGAAAGAAGTAGAGAAGGCAATTATTGAGACTGTGAGGATCAATGGTCTTGAAGAGTGTTACATCCGTCCCCTTGTCTATATAGGATATGGTGCGATGGGACTTTATCCCAGGGATAACCCAATAAGGGTAGCAATAGCAACATGGCCGTGGGGGACATATCTGGGGGATGAGGGAATAAAAAATGGAATAAGAGTCAAAGTCTCTTCTTTTGCCAGATACCATGTTAATACATCTATGAGCAGGGCTAAGGTCTGTGGTTATTATATTAATTCCCAGATGGCAAAAAAGGAAGCGATATTATCAGGATACGATGAGGCTTTATTACTCGATACAGATGGATATGTCTCTGAAGGGAGTGGCGAGAATATATTCATCGTCAGAAATGGTATCATTAAGACCACTCCATTAACATCAATCCTTGAGGGAATAACACGGGATAGCATCATAAATATAGCAAAAGACGAAAACTATGAGATTGTTGCCGAACGATTCACAAGAGACGAGGTATATATAGCGGATGAGGCATTCTTTACAGGAACAGCTGCAGAAGTAACACCGATAAAGGAAGTTGATGGAAGGATAATTGGAAATGGTAAACCAGGACCGATAACAAAGAATCTGCAAGAGATATTCTTTAATATCGTTACTGGAATGAATGATAGATACGCTGAATGGCTGACATATATATAGCGAATGCCGTTCCAAGTGCTATTGCCGAAGTGGTGGAACTGGTAGACACGCACGTTTGAGGGGCGTGTGGGGAAACCCATGGGGGTTCGAGTCCCCCCTTCGGCACCATTTAAAGACAGTGAAAAATGAAGAGTTAAGAGTGAGGGAGAGGACAATGATATTAAGGCTTTTAGCACTTACCATCGCCACAATATTTATCCTTTCATGTTCAACAACAAAGGAACATTCTGAGATACAATTTGACCCAAAAGCTCTGTTCACTGATGCGAGCAAAAAGATTCGGAAGGGTGAATATGAAGAAGCAAGGGAGGCACTGAAGAAGATACAGGAAAAGGATGTCGAAAAGAATTACGCCGTACTTACACAGATAAGACTTGCAGACAGTTATTATGATGAAGGCAGCTATGAAGAGGCTATTACTGAATATAAAAAGTTCCTTACGCTCTATCCATTTAATAAATATGCAACCTATGTTCAGTATCAGACAGCCATGTCATATTTCAGACAGATAGAAGGTGCGGACAGAAATGCGGTGGTGATTAAAAACGCAATCGCTGAATTCGAAAAATTGAAAAAACTCTATCCGAGAAATCCATATAAAGAAGAAATAGAAGAACGATTGAGAATTGCCAGAAATCTCGCATCAGAATATGAATTTTATGTAGGACATTTTTATTACAAGAAAGGCTCCTATAAAGCTGCAACAGGTCGTTTTGAAGTTCTTCTGAAGGAATATCCAAAATCTCCACGGGAGGCAGATGCACTTTATTATCTTGGACTCTCGTATAAAGAACTTGGGAATAAAGAAAAGGCATCTAATTCTTTCAGACTACTCCTTTCAGAATATCCCGACCACAGGAATGCCAGAGACGCAAAGAATATAATCACAAAACTCCAGAAATGAAGTATTATTCTATCCTTCTCGACCTGAAAGGTCGTAGTGCTGTTGTTGTTGGTGGTGGTTCTGTTGCCGAGAGAAAGGTTCTCTCCCTTATCGAATGTTCAGCGGATATCACAGTTATAAGTCCAGATGCAACCCCTGTGTTAAAAGAACTCTCAAAGCAGAAAAGGATTCGCCTACTCAAGAGAGACTTCACCACTGATGACCTCAACGGTGCCCTCATGGTAATAGCGGCTACATCTAATAGAAAGGTTAATACTGCTGTCTCTTATGAAGCAAAGAAGAGAGGCATACTTGTAAATGTAGTAGATGTACCTGAAGAATGTAGTTTCATAGTTCCCTCTGTTGTTCAACGAGGTGACCTTCTGATAGCCATATCCACCAGTGGAAAGAGTCCTGCGATGGCTAAAAAGATACGCGTGGAACTCGAATCCCTCTATGGCAAAGAATATGAACTATTTCTCAGTATGATGGGAGAGATAAGGGCTCGGGCAATGAAGGATATCAAAAATGAATCAAAAAGACAGGGGCTTTTCTCCTCACTTGTTTCATCAGACATTCTTAAACTTCTCAAAGAGGGCAAAGTTAAAGAAGCTGAAGAAGAGGCTGAGAGGATATACTACAGGATTAAGGGGTAAGGATTAAAGGATTGAACATGATTAAAGGAACAAGCCTTACTCCTTAATCCTTTCATTACATATTCCCTGATAGGCACAGTAACCACATGCCATATAGCTTGGCTTTGCATTAAATACCTTTGAACGAATCACCGATGATACATCTCTTATAATTTCGATTGTCGTCTCCATATCCTTCTCTGTCTTCTGTGTAACTCCAATAAGTCCACTCTCGATAAAGTGGAGCTCTAATCTATCTGGTATTTTCCTAAATCTCTCTCTGTAAGCAAGTGCATAGATCAAAAGCTGGAGACTCTCTTTAGCCTTCCTGTGCGCCTCTTTTTCTCTTACTACATCAGAGGTCTTATAGTCTATTATTACAACGCCGCCGCCGTCTTCATCTACCCTGTCCCACCGTCCTTTAACTACAGTGTTATCTATCTGGAATAGAAATTCCTTCTCAATATATGTGGGAATACTTCCTTTCTCCTCCTCACGATTATAAAACATCCTGAGTGCAGATTTGCCTGCTTCAAATCTCTGTTCTTCATGCTCCCTTGTGAGAAAACCTTCACTCCGCCATGACTTCTCAAAGACGGCAATCAGATCTTCTAATCTCATCTGTTCACCTTCTATCTTCCTCCTGTAGTATTCGCTTACCACATCGTGCATCGCCTTCCCATATATAACAGCATGGTGCTGCATTATCGGAACCCTGAGTATGTGGATATATTTATATTTCAATGGACATGTAAGATAATCGTCTATCTGATAATGACTCAATGTCATGGCTTCGACAGACTCAGCCTGAGCTTGTCGAAGGTCTCGATTCTTAAAGAAATTCGGTGCTGAGCCAGTCGAAGCAAACCGTTCAATCGCCTCGATGGCAGAGGTCTTGGAAATCTTTTTATCAACATCAGGTACATCAAGTGCCTCTCTCACAAATCTGCTTATTTTTTTTGCCCTTATGCCTCCATAGTCCCTTGCACCTGTAAAATATAACTCTTTTAATGCCCTCGTCATCCCCACATAGAATAGTCTTCTTTCCTCCTGGTAATGGAAATCACCTGAGGGGAGTGTGTCCTTTACAAGGGCATCAGGAAGTTCTATGGGGTCACTCTTTCTTTTAAGTGGAAATTTACCTTCTACCAGACTAACTATAAATACTACAGGGAACTCGAGCCCCTTTGCCTTATGCACCGTTATCACATTTACTGCATCGACATCAGGGTCTGCCTCAGCAGTTGCAGGGTCATCCCCTGCCTCTATAAGCAGATCAAGATATTTCACGAACTGTGTAACCCTCTCTGCTGGAGAAACAATTTCAAAATTCTTTATTATCTCAAAGAACCTGGCTATGTTCTGAATAGACTCCTCTGCCATAGGGGTAAGCATCTGACTTAATTGCTTTAGATAACCTGTCTCTGTGATAAATGAGTAAAGTAATTGACCTGGAGATAACTCCACAGATATTCTGTTGTATTTAATAATATCTTCTATAATCTTCTGGATCGCCGCCTTTCCTTCTATGGATATTGTCTCAGAGAGGTCGGGGAAATCGTTTAGACGCAGAAAGATATGGTGAAGCGTGTAGTTTATGCGGGATGCCTTATTCATACAAAGGGTAAGGTCGTATGAAGGCAATCTGTATATCTCAGATGATGCAAGATGATAAAGGCTTACGCTGTCAGAGAAATCAGAAATGGATTTCAGAAAAGATATCATGAGCCTCACCTCGGCCCGGCTGTAAAGCCCTCTGCTTCCAGAGAATCTGAATGGTATGCCTTTCATATTTAATGACCTCAAGAATGGGTCGGCATCGTTATTTGATCTGACCAGTATTGCAAAATCCCTGTATCTATATCCCTCCTCAGAGATCTTCTTTTCAATAATGGATACTACAGCATCAGACTCGCTTGTAAGTGTGTCGTAATAAAGGTGCTGCGGTGATGCAGTGTTGCGGTGCTGGACCGCGATAAGCCTTTTGTCTATCTGATTCCTTAACTCAAGCCTGTCGGGATTGTTAAATTGTATCAACCTGTAAGCTGCATCAAGGATATTCTGAGTTGACCTGTAATTTCTGATAAGAACAATCTGTTTTGTCTCAGGGTAGTATTCTTTGAATTTAAGGATGTTACTTATGGCTGCACCTCTGAATTTATAGATACTCTGGTCATCATCGCCAACGACTGTTATATTCCTGTGTCTCTCAGCAAGCAATCTCACAAGTTCAAACTGTGCATAGTTTGTATCCTGAAATTCATCCACGAGGATATACTTAAACCTCTCCTGATACTTTTTAAGAATGGCTGCCCTTCCCCTGAAAAGTTTCAGCACAAGATTGACCTGGTCTCCGAAATCTATAAATCCCTCTTTCGCCATAATTCCCTGATAATACCTGTAAAATTCTGCTACTTCCTTCTGTCTCAATGCCTCATCTAAAAGTTCGGAGCTCGGAGACTTCGTCGATGGTTCGACAGGCTCACCATGCTCGCAAAACTGGACACCCTGAGCCTGTCGAAGGGTCAGTCGAGACGTTTGGAGTTTGGGGTTCTCTGGTTGTGCGATTGCTGCCCTGTAAAGTGTGTCTGCATAGTGTAGATATTCTTCAGGGGTTACATCCTCATCCTTTGCCCGGCTTATTACCTTTAAAAGCGCCTGTAAATGCTTTGTGGGATCACCGAGTGGTCTAAAATAATTAAGTGGTAAGTTAAAAAGATGTCTTCTAAGAAATATCACCTGTTCGGGTTGAGAAAGCACCCTGAAGTCTGTAGAAAGCCCTATCTCTAATGCATGATCTCTGAGTATGCTGTCACCAAAGGCATGGAATGTCCCTATCCAGACATCATTGTATCCATAAGGAAGGAATATATCAACCCGTTCCTCCATCTCTGTTGCCGCCTTCTCGGTGAATGTAAGTGCAAGTATTTCTTCTGGGTTTGCCTTTTTAGTGGTGATAAGATGGACGATACGGTATGTTATTACCCTTGTCTTACCCGTTCCAGCACCCGCAATTATAAGGAGCGGACCATCACCGTGTTCTACCGCCCCTCGCTGTTCTAAATTTAATTCTTCAAGATACTCCTGCATTCCATCATTACTGTCCTATGTTTTTTCCTTTCTGACGTATATATCCCTTCTTCCCCTTCTTAGTCCCATGTGGTTTGGTAGGCTTTGGAATGGGAATGCGTACCTTTGGTTTTACCTTCTTTAGTGCCACGCTCTATTATAATACCAAAAGATTATCCACATAAAACAATAACAATCAGTGGTAGTGTAAACTCTTATCTCCACCTACCCAATTCTCTTCTCTTTCCAAAAGACTTTCTCTGCTTTCCTGTCCCACCTGTTCTGCCTCTATCGGCCTGAGGCCGAGCCTCATTGACGACGATGCTCCTGCCCATGAGTGTCGTGCCGTTAAGAGCGGTGATAGCCTTCTCGGCATCCTCATCAGAAGTCATCTCGACGAATCCAAACCCCTTTGAGCGACCTGTCGCGTCCGTGATTATCTTCACCGACAGAACTTCTCCGATTGTTGCAAATACCTCTCTCAGGGAATCTTCATCAGCCTGGTACGGAAAATTCCCTACATAGATTTTTTTTGACATCTTCCTTTCTCCTTTCTCCTTCTTGTAAAGTGCGCGAAGCACACTGTAATTTTATTTCCGCTTCAAAATCATAAGTCATGCATTATGGTTGAAGTGAGAGAGGTAATGTCATAGTAAAACCGCGTATCGCTGGATATTGTGCAGTTTTGATATAACAAAATGCTCTGTTCGCTTCTGAAAAAAGTATCGCATTATTGTGCAGCAAAAGTCAAGCCCCTTGTCCTGAAAAATGGGACGGGAGGCTGTCCCAAAATGGTGGCATGAAATCTGCATATTATTTTGTAGTTTTTTGAAAGGAGGCAGGTGCATGTCATTTAAAGAATATAATCAAGATCAACCATTTCTCTTAC